>JAIOSM010000300.1 GCA_021107575.1 Desulfobacteraceae bacterium
GTGGCCGGAAATTGATAAAAAGTTGCTGACGCTTTTCAAATGCGGGGAATCTGTGGCTCTTGACGGACCAATGATTGGCACCACAATGTCAATCAGGGACAGCAATTATTTTCAGGATGTAGTCCGACATCTTGGTAAAGAACGTTCGCAGATAGCAAGTATTGAATGGATGGTCACTGTCTGGAATATGACATTTGCCGATACCGGGCTGTGGATGGGGAAATCCTTTGAACAGGTAGCAAGAGATGTTGTAGCCAGGAAATGCGGGAATGATCAGAAGGTTATGAATGCTTATAATCCTGAAACAACACGTATCGGCCGTAATTTTTTCCGGGATCCTCCTGAATCTCATATCCTGCATGGGATCAGCGTACCAATGCTCACTCAATTATGGGATCTGAAAGAGAGACCTTTTTCAACATCTGCAAAACATTTTGATGGTATCCTCACCAAGGTAAATCTGGAAAAGGAAAAGAATATACCATACAGTAAAACCGGCAGTATCTATATGTCAAATTTTGGTCGGTCAGTTCTCCCACAAATGAATAATAAGGATGTGTATCAACTGAACTATCGCTGGCCTGCACTTGAGCCCGTCTATCCCATGACTTGCCTGGTGGATGAGATCGTTCAGATTAATGAAGGTATCTATCTGGGGCAACTTATTTATGCTACCCGTCATTATAGTCTTGGCAGCCTTAGACTTCCTTTTTGCCCTGATCTGCCTGACATTCCTATTGGGGAGCCTTACGCTCCTAACCAAAAGCATCCCTTTGATTTTTTCAGGCGACTTTTTTCTTTGTCTGGTAAATATCAGAATAGTGACGAGAAATACGGTTACCAGCACAATGGTTTCTTTTTGATGATGGATCCGGCTTATGTCAAAGATGTATATGCAGATGGTGCTTTTCCTCAATTACGTCCTCGTCAGGGAGAGCAGGGCTATGCTGAGAGCGATTACAACAAAGAGCCGGATCAATCAGTAACAGCTCCAGGTACAGCCCAGACAGAGTGGCCGGATATTACTGACTGGGTTGACGGCTGGAAGCAAAATACAGATCTGAGCAAAAAATTCACAACCTTTATCCTTGAAGATTCACCAAAAGAATCAGATATTGATGATGTCCGGCATTTGTTGAATGATGATGAGTCTATCCTGCAAATGCTTCAAAGAATCAGCACCCAGATATCTGAAACAAGCATGAATGATGATCGCCTTGTTCATTTTGAGAAATTGAATCATTTTTTTCGTAAAGGTGTGGCCCCTGTTGTTGAGAACGGCTTATTTAAAGGGCATGGTGCCAAAGGTTTCAATGCCAGGGCAGAGGGTAATGAAAAAATAGACTTTTATGGTCAGGAAGATGTGGCACACGGTTTTGATTATTATCACGGGGCAACATTAAATTTGCACCTGGGTCTTAATGATGCTTTGGTTCCGGATCCAGACGCAGTCTATGATCAAAGTCAGCTTTTCCCAAGTAGCCTGGTAAGCTCACTTGGAGAGGCGCCAGCCGGTCCAAATGCTCTGGATTTGATTTGGCAAAGCATAGGGAAATATATTTTCCCATGGGCAGGTAAATCCTATGAAAAAATCAGTGGTCGCAAACTCAGTATGTTTCTCGATGAAAGCGATGATCTGGTAGAGCGATATCCAAAAAGAGTAAAAACAATTAAGTCTTATCTTGCCAGCACTCCTCATTCTAATCTTATTCTAAAAAATGCCAAACAATTCTGGAAAGATGAAGGCACTTATGCAAGACATTTAAAGAGTGGTTCATGGGATAAAGGTATGTCTGATGAAGACAAGGCATTCTGGGAAAAAGAAGCCAATGACCATTGGGTGGATGGCAACAATACTCAGGATGAGCGCATTCTTGCTTCAGATCCGCTTATGCGCATCGTTGATATGAATTTTAGAACCCCGGACTCTTCTCTACAGGCACTTTCAGCAGCCGGACCTTCACCCTTTTTCAGGCAGGGTTATAAATTCTTAGGTGCATCTGATCAAGAGTCAATACTTCCTATGAATAACGGCAAGCACAGTAAAAAGAAGGTTTTTCAGTTTCATTATCGTTATCCTATGTTAGGCGGACCCATGCCCATAGGCTTCTGCCTTGATGAACTGGTTGAAATTGCAGACGGTCTTTTTTTAGGTCAGCTTATTTATTCGACTGCTCTTCATATCCATTATCACTCATCAGTTGATCCGTCAGAATTTAAATATCAGCTGTTTGGTTACTTTTTGCTCCTTGATGATGCATGGCAACATCATCGTCTGGCCATAGGGCTTGACACATGGAAGAAATAAAAATCAATAAAACGGAGGTGTATCATGCAAATTGATTTCCATCATGCTGTTACTTATGTCGCAGCGCGCCTGGCAAAATATTCAGTGGCAGAAGCTAAAATTATCAGCTATTGTGCTCAATATGTAGATGATGCGGTTAATTCCGGCACTATAAAATTTAGAAACAAAGCAATGTACAGCCGGATAAGTTCAGCTCATAAAATGTTGGATTATAGAAATTTTAAAGAACTTGCCAATCATTTTACATGGGTGCCGTTTCATTTTTTGCCAGGGAATGCTGGCAAAAAAGCTGGAGACCACCCGGCCGGCAGTTTTGTTAACAAGTTGGTCTGTCATCCGGACAGCTATGTGGCAAGCGATATGGTGAATTCCTGTATCGCATGCCATGACAGGGAATATGGCTTGCATCGTTTGGGAATTACCATGCATGTGCTTGCAGATACATTTGCTCATCAGAAGTTTGCAGGGATTAATCATGAAATAAACGAAGTTGAAAAATTAAAAAGATTAGGGGGCAAACCATCCAGCCTTTTGAAAAAGCTTGCCGATTATTTTGGTGATCTTTTTGATAAGATCGCAAATAAAGTAGTCAGCAATGCATTCCCTTTGGGTCATGGAGCAGCATTGACTTGTCCTGATCAACCTTACCTGCAATGGGAATATAAGAATGGAGCAGGAGAAAAGGTCAAGCGGGATAATACTAAAATTTTCATGGATGCTGTGAAGAGTATCCATAAAGCTATGGTGTGTTATCGTATGAAAGATTCGGATTATACCTTGAAGAACAAGGATGAGATCCCAGAAGATGATTTTGAACAAATTAAGAAGAATTTTATAAGTTTTAATGATGAAGAAGGTGAACACCGGCATGAAAAATGGCTTGCTTCTATTGCTAATGGAGAGTTTAGCTTTGCTAAAAAAGATGAAGAAGTGTTTGTATATATCCCCAAGGGTATGGGATCATGGAAGCATCAGGCTCTGGATACAAAAAGGGAAGTGGAGACAAAACATGAGCGATATCGGTTCACTCCTGATTTTTTGGACAGTGACTGGAAATTGTTTCACGATGCTCTGCAGGTTCATCGGATTGACATCATCAGAAACATTCTTCCAAAATATGGAATCTGTGCGGCCTGATCATATAGAGCTGAATTGACATTATGCCAGGAATATTTTACAAAGATATGAATCTCATTCTTTTCTGAGTTTTGAATATTTTTTAAAAAGGAGATTTGGTATGTATGAAAAAATAAATAAAGTAAGAAATAAACTCAAAGAATATACTCCTGAAAATCTGAATACAAAACTGCCCTTGCTGGATACACTACTTGGATTGCACTATAATGCTGCTGCTGAAGTTGATATCGAAAGAGCTCGATATATGACTGCTCATTTTAAACAAACTGAACATTTGAATGTTCCCATGCCAATCAGAAGAGCTGAAGCCATCAGCAGTTACCTGTCCAAAAGGGAAATAGCTTTCCATGATAATAATATGCTGGCAGGGGGTACCACTGGCAAAGCCCTTGGAGCACCATTGTACCCTGAGTTTTTTGGTTTAAGCATCTGGCCGGAACTGGGGGACATCAGTACAAGAGATGAAAACCCACAGATACTAGATAAAAATGATGCTGAAATTTTAAATTTTGAAATTTTCCCATACTGGATGGAAAAGTCAATAGCAGAGGAAGTGCGGAAGGAAGATCCGTACAGACAAGCTCTGCTTGAAAAAATGATTATTTATACTATTTCAAAAGCTGCGACTATTTCACATACAACTCCTTGTTATGAGCTGGTACTTAAAAAAGGTATTCAAGGCATTATGGAAGAGGCTGTGCAAAAGGAGGCAGAGTATAGTGAGGATAAAGAGAAATCAATTTTTTATCAATCTGTAAGGATTGCCATGCAGGGTATCCTTGATTATGCAGCTAATATTGCAAAGGAAGCGGCAAAACAGGCTGATACAGAAACAGATCCAAAACGTAAAAAGAATCTCCAACAAATGGCTGAGGTTTGTAAGCAGGTTCCTGCAAACCCTGCAAAAACTTATCGTGAAGCTGTTAATGCACTTTGGATTTGCCAGGTCTGCATATTTGCTGAGAACTCCAATATGGCAATCAATCCCGGCCGGATTGATCAAATATTATACCCGTATTTTATTAAGGACTATAAAGCAGGAGACCTTTCCATAGAAGATACCTTGAACATTTCAGGTTCTCTGTGGCTAAAGCTTGCTGATAATGTGAATCTTGTACCTGAAGCAGCAGAAAAACTGTTTGGCGGAGCTGGCGCCGTTCCTGCTGTTACTCTTGGCGGTGTGGATAAGGATGGCAATGATGCGGTCAATGAATTGACTTATATTCTGTTAAAAGTCACAGAGCTTTTACCTATTCAGGACCCCAATGTAAATGCCAGGTTTCATCCGAAAAAAAATTCTGTTGACTATAGAAATGAGGTCAGCAGAGTTATTTTAACCAATAAAGCTATCCCGGCTTTTTTTAATGACATTCAGAATATCAAGACACTTGAGGACCAGGGAGAAACTCCTGAACATGCCCGTGATTATGCTGTTATCGGTTGTGTCGAGCTAGGGAGTGCCGGACGAGACTACAGTGCAAGTTCTTCAATATTTATGATGATGTACACAATATTGTATATGGCACTTCATAACGGCAGGACAACAGTGACAGGCGATCAACCCCTTTGGAAAGCAACTGGTAATCCAGAGGAGTTTAATACCTTTGAGGAATTTTTTGAGGCTTATAAGGAACAGACAGAATTGATGGCAGATAATGCTGTCTCATTAAATAATACCTATGGGAAAAAGCATCAGGAATTTCTTCCAACACCACTATTATCTGCTATTTTTAAGGGGCCCATGGATGCAGGCAGGGATCTAATTTATGGAGGAGCTGTTTATAATTCCTCAGGAGTTACTCATATTGGTTTTGCTGATGTCTGCGATTCTCTTTGTGCCATAAAAGATATTTGTTTTAATGAAAACAATACCGATATGCACTTATCTCTTAAAGAGTTTGTAAAAGCGGTTGATAATAATTTTGAAGGCTATGAATTGCTTGAAGCATACCTTCAAAACGATGCGCCTAAATATGGCACATCTGATACTGTTGCTGCCGAGATTTCTCAAAAATTGATAGATCTTGGGTATGAAGTATTCAACACCCAGGAAAACTATCGGGGCGGTAATTATCGGGTTGCATACTGGACAATGACAAACCATGCAGGATACGGCAGTGTGGTAGGTGCTTTGCCAAGCGGAAGAAAAGCAAATGTGCCTTTTTCCAGTGGCATCACACCGGTTTCACAGATTGAAACTGAGCTGACAACTTCCTTAAATTGTGTTGCCGCTCTGAACAGTAAGCATACACCGGGTGCCTATGCTCTGAATATGAAATATTCACCGGTTGAATGCTCCCCTGAAAATGTGGACAGGTTTGGAAGCATTGTGCAAACCTATATGGATAAAGGCGGTCAGCAGGTCCAGTTTAATATTCATGATTATAAAACGTTGAAAGAAGCTAAAGAGAATCCAGACAGCCATCCTCATCTGCTAGTCAGGGTTTCGGGATATTCAGCTTATTTTAAATCATTGAATAAGGCTATGCAGGACGAATTAATTACACGAAGCCAGTACAATCTGTCTTCCGGTAAATTTGTTTCTTTATAATATGAAAGGAATATGACATGGATTTTATAAAGGCACTTGAGGGTCGCACAAAAGAGATGCAATTGTCATTAATTAAGAATAAATTAAAAAGTTTAAAAATAGATATTGAGACTGAAGTAGCAGGAGAAACTCTGGACAACTTGCTGTTTCTCTTACTAAAAGCCATGGGATTATTGTTCCTGATCAATAAAGATTACCGGAAAAACATTAAGGATTTCACCGGCACTTATGTAATTTGCAGCATGGATAAAAAAATAGACGTTTCTGCGATATTTAAAAAAATTCCTGTATTTTTTACTAAAATAGACGGAATGGAGGTTAAAGACAGTATTGTTGATAATGCTACAACAACGGTAACATTCAAGGATGGGAAGGCAATGGCTGATTTCCTTCTGTCCGGGAATACTGACGTTATAGCAGGAATGCTGAACAACCAGTTGAGTGTTTCCGGAAACCTTAATTATCTTTTTAAGTTTGTTTATTTATTGTGGCTTATTCCTGAATTGCTGGGAATTAATGATTTTAAGGAATTGTTAAGCCAGCCTGCATGAATAATAAAGCCAGCCTGGAGCCATTAATATTTGATATCGCCAGGGCTTCTTTTGTTGATGGGCCTGGTGTGAGGACAATAGTTTTTTTTAAAGGCTGCCCGCTTTCATGCCCCTGGTGCCATAATCCTGAATCCCAGTCTTACAAAGCGGAAACAATGTACTTCCCGGAGGACTGTATTGATTGCGGGAATTGTAAAGAAGGTAAAAAATGTCTTACCCGTGCAAGGCGCATTATCGGGAAAAAATATTCTCCTGAACAATTGGTCGAAATTATTTTAGAGGATAAAGCTTATTTTAAGACTTCAGATGGTGGAGTTACGTTTTCCGGAGGAGAGGCATTAAGTTTTATCAACTACCTGTCTTTGGTGTTACCAGCATTGAAAAAAGAGGATATACACATTGCCATCCAGACCTGTGGATACTTTGATTTCAATTCATTTGTTTCAAAGATTCTGCAATATATAGATGTTATTTTTTTTGATTTTAAGATTATGGATGAGGACACCCACCACAATCTACTTGGCAAATCAAACCAAATCATACTTGAAAATTTTGTAAATCTTCTTCAACATAAGACCTCTGTAATACCCCGAATTCCTTTGATTCCACATTTCGTTGCAAATAAAAACAACCTTGACGCCATTGCTGAATTTTTTTTAAAACATAAAGTAAAGCATTGTGAGTTTCTTTATTACAATATAAGCTCAAGGGAAAAATTGATCCGGCTCAATAGAGAGCCTGCTGAAGATCTGCCGGAGAAAGCAGCTCATATGGCTCAAAACAGAGCCTGGATAGACTATTTCAGGCACAAGATGAAGAAAAAATGAATAGAATAATGATTTATTTCTTACTATTTTATGTCCTTGTTGGTGTAGTACTGTTCTTTTTTCAAAGAGCATTTTTGTATTTTCCTACAGAAAAAATACCCCATAGCTATGATCAGGAGAATATCCTGAATGAAAATGAGACGATTGAAGTCATAGTGCTGAATAAGGGTAAAAAAGAAGCTTTGTTATATTTTGGGGGGAATGCAGAACCTGTCATTTACAATACGGTTGATTTTTTAAAAGCATTCCCATTGCATACGGTCTATCTATTTAATTATCGTGGCTATGGTGGTAGCAGTGGTAAACCAACTGAAAAAGGAATATATTCAGATGCGCTTTTTCTTTTTGACAATGTCCGGAAAAAGCATTCAAAAATTTCTGTTATTGGCCGTAGTTTAGGAAGTGGTGTTGCAACTTATCTGGCATCAAAAAGGCCTATGGAAAAGTTGGTATTAATAACTCCATTTGACAGCATCAAAAGTGTCGCCCAAAGTAAATTTCCAATTTATCCCATGTCTTTGTTGCTAAAAGATAAATTTGACTCAATAAACAGAGTAAAATATATTCAGGCAAAAACAATCGCTATTGTTGCAGAAAATGACCAGATTATTCCAAACAAACATTCCTTTAAATTGACAAATGAATTTCCTCCGGATCAGATAACAGTGAAAGTAATTGCAGATTCAGACCATAATGATATTTCAGATAAACCAGAATATTACGATTATTTAAAA
>JAIOSM010000128.1 GCA_021107575.1 Desulfobacteraceae bacterium
ATAAGCATATTTATAAGTATCACAGTCCAATACTTTCCAAGGTTATTGAATTTATAGCTATTGGGTTCCCAAAAGCTTTAAGACAGAATTTTATCTACTTTGGAATTGCGTTTTCTGTTTTCCTTTTACCTGCATTATTAACCGGATATTTTTGTTATCAAAAGCATGAACTGATTTACACTATCTTGGATGACGGCAAAGTTGCCCAGATAGAATACATGTATGACCCTTCAAACAGAAAGATCGGACGGATAGAATCAAGAGGCTCTGATACCAATGTTGCAATGTTTGGGTTTTATATTAAAAATAACATCGGTATTGGATTTAGAACCTTTGCCGGTGGGATACTGGCAGGAATCGGGACTATATTTTTTCTATTGTATAACGGGATATTGTTAGGCGGAATTTCAGGCTATGTAACACGCCTTGGTTTTAGTGAAACATTTTGGCCTTTTGTAAGCGGGCATGGAGCGTTTGAATTAACCGCAATTGTAATCAGCGGAGCTTCAGGTTTAATGCTGGCCCATGCTGTAATAGCACCGGGTAACAGGAAAAGAATTCAGGCATTAAAGCATATGGCACCTGATGCTTTAAAATTAATTACAGGTGCTGGTCTGATGTTTTTTATTGCAGCATTTATAGAGGCCTTCTGGTCATCAAGCAGTGCAGCAGTGTTTGTTAAATATATCATTGCAGCTGTTTTCTGGGTTTTTGTAATAATGTATTTTTTGTTTGCCGGAGCTGGAACTGGGGTTAAAAGATAAACAGGTTAAAAGATGAGTAGGTTAAAAGATGAACCTTGATAATATAAGAGTAGAAATCAGGCCAAGGTCTCCTTTCGAAGCAATAGACCTTGGGTTTGTCATGGCACGCCAGTGGTTTATGCCTTTATGGCTCATGTGGATTGCCATAGCTCTTCCTTTTTCTTTGCTGGCTCATTTGATATTATTTAAGCACTTAATTATAGCAGGTATATTGATATGGTGGCTAAAACCGGTTTATGAAAAACCTCTTGTTTTCTGGTTATCAAGGGCATTATTCAATGAAAGATCAGGTTATAAAGATATAGTCAGACAGTATTTTAAAATTATAAAACCCAGGCTTTTTGCCGACCTTACATATTTAAGATTTACTCCTAACCGTTCATTTATGATGCCGGTAGCAATACTTGAAAACCTTAAAGGGAAAGAATATTCTATTCGTACAAAAGTTCTGGGGCGTAACCAGAGTGCTGGAATTGGGCTGACTTTTATTTGTATTGTTTTTGATGTGATTCTGAATTTTTCAATGCTGGTGATAATCTTTTTTATTTTACCTGAAGAGCTGCGCTGGATAAGCTTTGGTGACTTTATTTATAGTAAGGGAACTATAGCAACAGTGCTTGGCAGTTTTGTTTCAATTCTTGCAATGTCTATTATAGCTCCTTTTTATGTTGCAGCAGGCTTTTGTCTTTATATTAACCGCCGAACAGAACTTGAGGCATGGGATATTGAAATCAGTTTTAAACGTTTAATGGCAAGAAAGGCAGAGAAGAGAAAAACTGAGGCCCGGAGAATCAGGGCAATCAATAAGGCAGCTAATAAGACAATCAGTATGACACTTGGTTTGATTTTTTTGATAACAAGCAGTTTTATAATATTTTCAAATTCAGTACATGCAGATTCCAACATAAGTATTTCTAAAAAAGAAGCTTCTTTAGTTATCAATAAAGTACTTGAACATGATGATTTTGGAAAGAGGAAAACAGAAACTGCCTGGAAGCTAAAAGAATTTGATAAAATTGACTTTGATTTTGACCTTCCCCAATGGCTTAAAAATTTTTTAGAATCTTTTGGAGAAACTTTTAAATGGACAAGAAAAATTCCTGAATTTGCAGGTATTCTCCTTGAAATACTTGCATGGATTTTAGGGGGACTAATTGTTATATTTATTCTGTATAAAATTGGGCAAAACAAACAATGGTTCCAATATTACAGGGCAAGGCCGAAAAAACAGCCTGAGGCACCATCAAAGCTTTTTGGGTTGGATGTCTCTGAAAGATCTTTACCCGACGATATTATCAATAAAGTAAGGGAGTTTTTAAAAAATAATGAGATCCGTGAGGCACTAAGCCTTTTATACCGGGGAGCTCTTGTGAAATTGATAAATGATTTCAATATCCAGATTCCGGCAAGTGCTACGGAAAGTGAATGTATTTCCCTTGTTAAATCAAAAAGGGAAAAAAGAGAGATAAGTTTTTTTCAAACTTTGACACTGATATGGCTTGCCATGGCTTATGGGCATATCACTCCTGAAAAGCAAACAATTGAAGAAGTATGTCAAAACTGGCAGATTATATATGGTAAATAATAAATGAGTAAAAAGACATTAATAATCATAGTTACAATAGTTGCAGCAATGCTTGTGCTTGCAATTGTTTTTTTTAAGACTTTTTTTGTTCGATATGAAAAAGAGAGCAGGTCAATGCCTTCTGTACAAGCAATAAAAAATCCTTTTCTGGCAGCTGAACGCTTTCTTACTCAAATTGGCATAAATGCTCAAAGCCTGACTGGTAGAAGATTATTGACTGAACTGCCAGGTGAAAACGACCTGATAATAGTTAATATGCTTGGTGGAAATCTTCCTGATGACAAAGAAGAAATACTTATTGCCTGGATAGAAAATGGAGGGAGTTTAATCCTCACAGCAGACAGGCTTTGGGATGAAAAACTTTTAAAAAGCGGGAACAACCTTTTTGACAGATATGGCATAAGACCATTACTGAAATCAGAAGATGAAAAAGATTATAAATACGGGGATGTTGACACCCAAAAATTTGTTCTTGAGATTGAGCTTGAGCAAAAAAGACCGGCAAAAGTTTCATTTGCAGGCAATAAAATTCTTGTGGATACGAGGGATATTGCGGATAAAAAATATTATGATAAAAATGGGATTCACTTTATTCAAATAAATATAGGGCAGGGTAGATTAATATTTTTAAGTGACAACGAGTTTTTAAAAAATGAAAGTATTGATGATAATGATCATGCATATTTTTTGACACACCTTATTCAAAACAGATCAGAAAAAGGGATCCAAAACAGATCAAAAGTATGGCTATTGTACAGTAGTAATATGCCCTCCCTGTTATCTTTGATATGGGACAAGGCCTTTTATTTTGTGGTCTGTTTTTCAGTTTTATTGTTGCTTTGCATATTAAGGTTGAATTTAAGATCAGGCCCTTTAGTTCTTCGAAATAGCCATAGCAGCAGGAATTTAATGGAGCACCTTGAAGCATCAGGGAACTATCTATTTAAACTGGATAAAGGTGCCGGGATGTTAAAAAAAGTTCAGAGATTAACTAAGCGATCTTTAAAAGAACGATATTTTTTCACAACACAAAAAATTCAGCCGGAACAGAGCAGGCTGATAGCTAAATGGACAGACATTCCAGCAGAAACAGTTCATGATGCACTGTTTGGCGGTGTTCAAGGGGAACATGATTTTATAAACAAAAGTGTGGTTTTGCAGCATTTAACCAATAGCTTTAAAGGTAATCTTAAAAGGAAAAATTATAGTCATGAATGAACAGGATCAATTTAACAAACTTACGCTTTTAGAAAATGAAGTTAAAAAAGTTGTAAAAGGGCAGGATAATGTGGTTCGGGAGATTATCATATGTCTTATCGCAGGAGGGCATGCTCTTGTTGAAGGAGTTCCGGGATTAGGTAAGACCCTTTTAGTCAGAAGTATTGCTGCTGCAATAAATGGAGCATTTAACAGGATACAGTTCACACCTGATCTCATGCCCAGTGATATCAGCGGCCATATGATGTTTGAATTAAAAACTAATACTTTTAAGGTAAGAAAAGGCCCGGTTTTTTGTAATCTTCTTTTAGCAGATGAAATCAACCGAGCACCTGCAAAAACGCAAGCTGCTTTATTAGAAGTCATGCAGGAGCAGCAGGTTTCCATTGAGGGGAAATCTTTTGGTCTTAAAAGTCCTTTTTTTGTGCTTGCAACCCAGAATCCCATTGAACATGAAGGCACATATCCTTTGCCAAAGGCTCAGCTTGATCGATTCCTTCTTAATATTTTTATTAACTACCCTGATGTTAAAGATGAAGAAGAGATCGTTAAAAAAGTAACAATTAACTCCATTGGTGATAAACTCGATGTTTCGTCAATAAAACCTGTACTAACAGTGGATCAGGTTGTAGAGCTTCAACAATTTGCTGCCACACTTAAAACTGATGATATGATCATTAACTATGCTGTGAGAATAGTCCGTGCTACCCGGGAATCAAGCGGGATAGAAATTGGAGCAGGACCCCGGGGGAGCATTTCTCTTTTGCGGGCTTCCAAGGCGAATGCTTTACTTAAAAGGAATACTTTTGTAACTCCTGATGATGTAAAAGAAGTAGCCCCTGCTGTTCTCAGACACAGAATAAAATTAACCACAGATCTTGAAATTGAAGGTTATAAACCTGATGATATTTTAAATGATATTCTAAAAGATGTGGATGCACCAAGAACATGAGACCATCAGGCAATGCATTGATTCTTATTTTGATTCTTACGTTAACAGCGCTTATCCTGCCTTTTTCCCAGGGTTTTCTTGTCATGTGGAAAGCAGGAGCAGCTCTTGTTTCAGGGCTACTGATATTTGATTTTTTTCTAATCAGACAAAATTTTGATATTGAATTTAAGCGAGAGGTAAAGCAGAGCATATCTGTGGGAGTTGTATCCAAGGTATTATTGAGATTTAAGAACAGACAAAATTTTGATTTCTCAGTTATCATTCATGATCATCACCCGGAAAATTCCAAGGCCGATCTTCTTCCAGTAAAAGCAGTTTTGCAAAAAAATCATGAGTTTGTAACCATGTATGATTTTTCACCCCAAAAACGGGGAAATATGACATTTAAGGGTATTGACCTGATTATTTTATCCCGTTTTGGATTGTGGTGGAAAAAAAAATTTATTAAAGCAGAGGATAAGATCAAAGTCTTTCCTAATTTCAGGGAGATTAAAAAATATACACTTCTTGCTACTGACAATCGTTTGAGCAGAATCGGTATTAAACAAAAACAGCGCCGGGGGCAAGGCAATGATTTTCATCAATTACGCGAATATCGTTCCGGAGACAGTTTTCGTCAAATTGAGTGGAATGCAACATCAAAATACTTAAAACTTATTTCTAAAGAATATCAGGACGAAAGGGATCAGCAGGTTATTTTTTTGCTTGATTGCGGAAGGCATATGCGCCATGCAGACAATAAACAATCCCATCTTGACCAGGCCCTGAATGCAATGCTTCTTTTGTCCTATGTAGCGTCCAGGCAGGATGATGCAGTGGGGTTTATGACTTTTGGCGGAGTGGACAAATGGTATCCTCCAAAAAAAGGCAGTGAAACTATCAGGCACATTTTAAATCAGATATATGATATCCAATCCTCTGTCAGTGCTGCTGATTACCTTGTAACAGCAGAAAAATTGCTTGCCCTTCAGAAAAGGCGGGCTTTGATTATACTTATTACCAATACACGCAATGAAGATCATGAAGACCTTAAAAAGGCTGTTCAAATGCTTAAAAAACGCCACCTTACAATACTTGCAGATCTCCGGGAGGAAATTCTGGACAGAACTTTATATAAAAGTATTACAGATTATGAAACCGCTTTAAAGTTTCAAACTGTGAGCGCGTATCTTGAAGACCGAAAACAAAATCATCAATTTTTAAGCCATCAGGGAGTAGTCACTCTTGATCTCCTGGCACCTCAACTCCCGGCAGCTCTTGTTAATAATTACCTAATGATCAAGGCCAGTGCAAAATTATAAATTTGTATTAATAGTATTTTTGTTTTGCCTTTTTTATTGGATATTTTGTCTGGTCCCAAGTCATTACTAAACGCCACAGCCTTTATATTTTTTTAACTTGTATAAAATTTTAATACAGAATAAGTAAGATTATTGACAAGAACTGTTAAGCTGCTCTGGAAAGAGGATAAATAATGGATAAGCACTCTGGTAACCTTGCTAAAATAACTCGCCCTTTACAAAAAAACCACTAAAATGTAATAGTATAACCAATATAAAATCGTTTTAATCGAACCTTTTTAAGTTAAATGCAACATAGTTAATAGATTATTTGATTTAACGCTTATAAAAAGGAGTATGAAAATGGAAACATCAATGAATAGAAAAAATCTTTTAATTGCAATCGTGTTTTTAGAGCAGCTAACCAGGCTTTAGGGAGACGATAGGTGTTTAAAGAAAAACAAAAAGGTTTGAAGTCAAAAACTGTGGGGATGGGATTGATTTTTGTTTTAATTATATCCCTGCACTGGACAATGCTAAGTTATGCCTGGGATAATAGGATTAACCCAAAGGATATTGAATATAAAGGAGCATTTCGTCTCCCGGAAGGCTCAAACGGAACAGACTGGTCATATAGTGGGAATGCTATGACCTATTTTCCTAAAGGTGATTCCCAGGGTAAGAAGGATGGTTTCCCGGGCTCTCTTTTTGCTACTGGAAATGATACCCATCTTTTTGTGTCTGAAATTAGTATCCCGACTCCAAAAATATCAAAGAACAAGAGGGTGGCTGAACTGAACACTGCCCGAACCCTACAGCCTTTTACAAATGTGTTTAAAGATGTGGTGGATTATCTGGAACAACCTCGGGTTGGTCTTTGCTATTTAGCGCCTCAAACCAAATCAGGCAAAGGAAAGATCCATGTTTCTCTGGGACTGCATCTTCAGGAAACAGGCTTTGATTCATCCCATGGCAGTTTTGAAACAAACCTCTCCAATCCGCAATTTTTAGGTCTGTGGACTTTTGGTGGTTATTCCGGATATGTTACCAATGATTATATGTGTGAGATACCAAAAGCCTTTGCTGATGCTAATACTAAAGGACAGGTGCTTGCTACTGGCAGAGGCAGGGAAGGACCCTGGGCAGGTGGCGGCCCTGCTCTTTTTGCTTATGCTTCGTCGCAGAAAGGAAATATTTCCGTGACTTCATTGCTCCTTTATGGAAGACAGATTCCAGGAGTGCCTGAGATATCCAGCAGAAAAAATCAGCAAATGCCCGGATATTCAGATTCAGACCGGTTTCGGGGATGTGCATGGCTTTCAGCCGGCGGACGAGATGCTGTGGTCTTCACATGCACAAAGGCAATGGAAGAGAGCTGGTATGGATTTGCAAATGGAGTGAGATGGGACTATCAATGCGGACAATCAGGCCATCCTTCATGCCCTGAAGTACCGAAATTTCCATATAATGATCGCGGTTTCTGGGCAACGGATTTACAGGCAAGGTTGATCTTTTACGATCCAAAGGACCTGGCTGCGGTTGCCAGGGGGCAAAAAAAGAGCTGGGAACCAAAACCCTATGCAGTACTGGATTTAAGTCCGTTTTTTTTTGATCCAAAGTATACCAAACAAGATCTTATTAATTATAAACGGGATTTTGTCGGGGCAATATGCTTTGATGTTAAGAGCGGCATGCTTTATGTCATGGAACCTCTGGCAGAGGAGGACGGTAGATCTATTATTCATGTGTTCAAGGTTAAATAGCACAATAATAGTTTTAATTTGAATAAAAGGAGATATGAAAATGTTCAAAATAATAATGAAATTGTTTTGTTTCACTATGATAAGTTTGTTTTTAGTATCCTGTTCTTCTTTAAAATCTGAGCATTATGTAGGGGAAAAAGTACCAATTCAAGAAGAACTTGAAGAAGAAAGCATATGGCAATTTGAGGACAAAGTATTTTATGTTCGAACCATTGGTTCAGAAGATTCTGCAACTATAACCGCTTCAGCATTGCAATGGAACAAATCCAAAAAAAAATATGAGGTCGAAATATTTCAAGTGGCTCTGACTCAATTGGAGATAAATAATTCTGATGGTTCATTTTTTCTTAATCTGAAAGATGATAAGGATGGTTTATATACGATTTTTTGCTTAAGCCCATCCACCAATGAGAAAGATATGGCTATTTTTACGATAGACCCGAAGGTAATTAAAAAACATATTCAAGAGGGAAAGGTGAAAGCAGTTAAAGAAAAAGATGGTTTTCTTTTAAAGCTTACTAAAGAAGAACTTGATGATTATGTGCGGAAAAATTTAAATGAAATTTTTGATTTTAGCAGTGCAGGAATCATTAAATCATTAAAGGGTTTTAAGAAATAGGGGTAAATTATGAAAAAACTAACAGATCTGCTTGCCATATTAAGTTTGCTATTATTTGGTGATGTTTGGTCCAACCAATAATTTTATTAAATCTGTCTTGTTTGATAGCAAAACAATGGCCAATGGGTATGATTACCCACCGGGTATTACTGAAGATGGTGGGTATATGCTTTGGGCTTATTCAATGGTTAATCCGGATGACAGGTACTTTAATAGTTAGGGGGCGGGGTAAAAAATATCATGTTTTCCTGGTTAACAATAAATATGTTTAGATTTTTTTCGGTTCTCTTTATATTACTATTTCTGATTTTCCAGGTTGCTCCTTATCCTGCCCAGGCATATGATCTGGAAAAGCATATTGGGCTATATAAAGTGATTGAGACAAAATGCAAATTTACAAAGGGGTTGTACAATCCCTGCCCTGAAATAAAATTTTTCGAGCTTGTCAAAGGCAGGTTTTATGATATGGGATCAGATGATATGGCATTTGTTCACTGGAAAATTGATCAGGATGATCCTATTGCCGGGTATGAAGCAGGTTTGGTTAAAAACCATAAAAAATTATTAATGCATGACAATAAAATATGGCTGACTGACAGAGAAAATAAAACTGAAGCAGAAAAAGAGTTTTTTATACTTAAAGATGGCAAGATAAGCGGATATCAGTTTATATACAGTCATAAAAATAAAGCAGGTAAGACATTTTCCAGAAATTTTTATTATAAACTTACACCAACATCCAGAGATGAAATTGGCAATATTAAGCTTTTATACCCTGATCATTCAGATGACACACTCAAAGCTCTGCCTTCTTTTGACGAAGACCGTAAATTTTATAAAAATTCAAATGATTCTATTTTAAAAAAAGCTGTTATTGATAAAGATTTATATTCAACATTCTTTGACTCCCATGAAGCATTTTACAAATGGTATATCATAAAAAATGATGACGGAACATTTGAAAATACTATGGGCGGAGAAATTTCCAAAGAAGACAAAATACCCATACAACACACCTCAAACTGTGTCTCAACACATCAGGGGCAACATAGTATGAATTTTTGTGATGCAAACTTAAAGTCAGGGGTGCTTCAATTGAAAATTCATGGGGGACTGCCCGCATATTTAAGTACATTATTGATAGAGGTTAAAGAAAACAATGAGTTTTCCTGTTTTTTTAAAGCAGTTTATCCAGTACTTGTACCTGATTTAAAATGGAACATACTATCAAAAAAACTGCGATTGAAAACATCAGATTTTAAAAAAGGGAAGCAAATTTTTGGCTGGCTTTCAGTAGAATTTGAAGAAACCAGTACTTACAAAGGAGAGAAAGCAGCTAAAATTTATAAAATTGAGGGCTTTATTAAGCCGGTAGTGAATTAAGGCCTTATCATACTAAGGGAGAGCAAAATTGAAATTCAGAATTGGCATGATAATTTTTGTTTCAGGGACTTCGGTTACTGGGAGGATAGGATAAGAATGAAAAATACTCTAACAATTATCAAATTATTTTTGTCCCTGTTCTTGTTCGGTCCATTAATGACCGGATGTGTTGAAAAAAACAGGTTTGCTGACAGTGGTGCTATCAGATATCAAAAAGCACAGATCCTAAATCCTGAAATCTGGACTTCCTTTCAGGA
>JAIOSM010000016.1 GCA_021107575.1 Desulfobacteraceae bacterium
AAAGGCATTAATGCTTCTTCACCAGTACCAAGAAAAGCATTAGCAAGAAGAGCAATTATTTCATCAGAGCCATTTCGAATAACTATATTTTCTGACTTTACTTTATATTTTTTTGCAAGAGACTGTGTAAGGTTATTTCCCCTTGGATCAGGATAACGGTTCATTGTATAAAGATGTTCTTTAACAGCATCTATTACCTTGGCAGAGTGCCCAAGTGGGTTTTCATTAGAGGCAAGTTTTACTGATTCTTTAATGCCATACTCTCTTTCAAGTTCACTGATTGGCTTGCCCGGCTCATAAGCTTTTATAGATTCTATCTGCTCGCTTGTCTTAAACTTCACTTGAAATATGCTCCATATTTTATTTAAAAAATTCATTTTTAATCAGTATTTGATATTTTGTCAATCAATGTGGTAATTATTATATTTTAATAACAGGGAATAAAAATATCATATGAAGCTTAAATCAAAGGTGTTAACTGGGCTGGAAAATTTTATTGACGACCCTCCTGATTATTTAGCAGATATGAATCTTGGGCTGCTTTGCAATCCTGCATCAGTTAACTCGAAGTTGGTTCATACTTCAAAAACAATAAATAAATTATTCCCCAATAAATTAAAAGCTCTGTTTTCTCCACAGCATGGATTTTATGCTGATAAACAGGATAATATGATCGAGTCAAATAATTCAAAAGAGAGAAATCTTAAAATTCCAATCTTCAGCCTTTACAGCAAGACACGAGTTGCTACAAAGGAAATGTTTGATTTGATTGACTGCCTGATCATTGACCTTCAGGATGTCGGTTGCAGGGTTTATACCTTTATTTACACTATCTCATTCTGCCTTGAAAAGGCTGCTGAATACAATAAAAAGGTAATAATCCTGGATAAACCTAACCCTATTGGAGGTATAGACGTTGAAGGGAACCTTTTAGAAAATGAATTTAAATCCTTTGTCGGAAGATTCCCAATACCAATGCGGCACGGTATGACTGTTGGAGAAATTGCTTCTTTTTTTAATAAAACTTTTAATATAAATTGTGACCTTGAAATCATTAAGCTTAAAGGCTGGGATCGAAAGATGTATTTTTCAGACACTGACCTTGACTGGATCTTACCCTCCCCTAACCTTCCAACGCCAGCCTCCTGTATGGTATATCCGGGACAGGTAATTTTTGAAGGTACAAATATTTCCGAAGGCAGAGGCACAACACTCCCCTTTGAATTTTTTGGGGCACCATATATAGACAGCTATGAAATAGCAGATAAAATTTCAAATAAAATTGAGGGCGCTTATTTAAGACCAGTTAAATTCGAACCTGTTGCAGGTAAATGGAACAATCAGACATGCAATGGCTTCCAGATTCATTTTATTAATCAAGAAACATTTAAGCCATATAAGACATCTCTTGTTTTATTACAGGAAATAATAAGGCTTTACAAAAACGATTTTAAATTTAAATCCCCTCCCTATGAATATGAGTATAACAAACTTCCTATGGATTTAATTCTGGGCAGCAAAAAATTACGCCTGCAAATTGAAAACATGGAAAACATTGATAAAATCGAAGAGTCCTGGCAAAAACCTTTAAATAATTTTAACAAAATATCAAAAAAATTTTACCTTTATGACTGATTATAAAATATGACTGATTATAAAACACATGAGAATCAACTTTGGCAAAGAATGAGCTTTAAAGGCAACAAAGTCTGGGTAGCAATGAACAATGACAAATCCTTTGTTGAGAAAAATGGTAAATTACTAATTAAATATGGTCTTAAACAGGATTATGAATACCTGATTAAAAAAGACAATTTAAAGCCTGTAAGCCAGGCTATTCCAAAAGGAGAACGAAAGAAAACCGAAAAAAACCCGATAAGAAAATTTAAAGGCTTTAATGCCGGTAAAAACGTCATCAGTATTTTTACCGATGGCGCATCTTCCGGGAATCCCGGTCCATCCGGTATTGGCGTTTATATGATATATAATAAAAATACAAAAAAAATTTCGGAATTTATCGGTAATGCCACAAACAATATTGCAGAGCTAAAAGCTATTAAACGTGGGCTTGAAGAGCTTAAAAAATTTGATATCCCTGTATGTATTTATACTGATTCTAATTATTGCCTGGGAGTTTTAACAAAAAACTGGAAAGCACAAGCAAATCAAGAGCTTATCATGGATACTAAAAAACTTTTAAACAAGTTTCAAAGCATTGAAATAATTAAAGTCAAAGCACATACAGGAATTGAAGAAAATGAAATAGCAGACACGCTTGCAACTTCAGCAATAAAACAGATCAAAACAAGATAAACAAAAAAAAGGGGTACAAATTAAACTAATTAACTTGCACCCCTATACTATCAAGATGTTACACTAATATTTATTTTTTATTTAATTTTTTGATTTCTTTTTCTAAATCTGCAATTCTTTCTTTATCTTCATTAGATTCATCTTTGACATCTTCTTCAGTTTTCCATGTATCTTTTAATTCATCAAACCCAAGATAAAGAGCTAAACTACCTCCTAAGAGCAGAATTAAGGGGATAGTACCCTTTAGAATTGCTAATAAATATGGAAACCAGACTCCAATCCCTACAAGCCCAAGAAGGGTTGCGACAGCGCCGCCAACAATGATTTTCATATATTTTCTCCTTATAAAGCTTAAATTAAAATCTATGATTATTTTTCTTACTTTAGCTTAAATTATCCTATATAATTTGTTCTTAGAAATTAACATATCAAATAAGGTAAAACAAGATAAATTTATATCATTTATTATCTGGTTTAAAGACATAAATATTGCCATTAGCTGATTGATTTGGTATTTAGTTATAAAATATTATAAAAGGCAGATTAAATGAAATTGTTAAATAACTTTAAAATCCGAATTCAAAATATAAGATATAAAACCCGTAAATTTATTGATTACCTGCTTCTCAATACATATGACTATTATACATGCCTGTATCCAGGTAACTCCGGAATAATCAGTAAATTCCTGATTGAACCTTTCTTATCAAAAATAAAAATAGACGAAAATAATCTAAAAAAAATAGAAGCTTTGCAAGGTAAGGGTATTGTAATTTATGCCAGTAAACACAAAAGCCTGTTAGATTTTTTATTGTTTCACACTCTATTAAAAAAAAATAATTTTGCCTATCCTGAAATCGGCTTTGATTTTAGTTTCGTTTTCTTGCAACCTGTAAAACGATACCTTAGAATCATTTTAACAAAAATTGATTATTTCTTTTGTCATTTTAAAAATAAGGACCCTTATTTTTCAGGGTATATTACTGACCAGCTTTCGACTACAAGATCCGGCTTCCTTTTTCTGATTGAGAAAGATGCTTTTTACAAACGATTTGTAAAATCATCTCCTGATCCGTTAACCTTGTTGATTGATATGCAGAAAAAAGAGGACACTCCTGTTTACATTATTCCTGAAGCCATAGTTTTCGGATCTAACCCTACACGAAAAAAAATTAGCTTCTTTGATATCCTTTTTGGAACAACTGAAAAACCAAAAAAAATCAAACAGATATATACAATTTTAAAAAACCCAAAAAAAATAAGCGTTGAAATTTCAGATCCTGTTAATTTAAAAAAATTTCTGGAGAGACCGGAAATAATGTCTCTTGCTTCAGAATTTCAGACTCACATGCTTAGAAGCCATCTAGTGGAGCTTACCAATAACCAGATTAGAAGCATTATAGGTCCTCAGATCAAATCAAAACAG
>JAIOSM010000483.1 GCA_021107575.1 Desulfobacteraceae bacterium
CACTAACTATAGAATATCAATACTATTTGTTGCAATCAATTCATGGGGGTCTGAATAAGGTATTTTTGCACCTTTTTCTTCCAGTTTTCCCATAAGTTCAACACTTGAAGATTCACGCATATCATCTATATTTTTCTATCTGTTCTTTAAGTAATGACATGTTTTTTTTCTCAATTTTGTTGAGTAAAATGTGTATATTGACCTATTAGTGAAATCTTCAGGTGTAAAAAGGAAAGGGTTTAATTCGCTATTTTAAAATCGTTTTAAAAATCCTGCCTGCTTCATAGATGAACAGGTACTCCCATCTGGCCACACGGTTTCCCATTTGCTTTCATCAGTTCAGGAATCATTACCTGTAGCTTTTGTTCTAACTCTTCAGCAGTAGCCGCCTCGGTTACCAGCCCCGGCACATCATCGCTGGTCGCAACCCAGACTGACACTTCTTGATCCCATATTGCTTTGACTGTCAGAGCTTTCATAAATTTTATCTCCTTATCTAACTATCATGCTTATAATTAATCTTTTAGTAAGCAATTCATACCCTAAGAATGCAGTCGGTCACTTATATTGTTAATATTTGTAGATTGTTTTGCAAGAAGGTCAATGTGGTATTTGTTTATGCTTTTCTTCCAATCCCTGAGTAGAAAAAGCCTATTTCTTTTAATTCTTTAGGGTCATATTGATTCCTGCCATCGAAAATCACTGCATTTTTCATAATTCTTTTCATGGCTGTAAAATCAGGTTGGCGGAAAACTTTCCACTCCGTAACAAGAATCATGGCATCACCATTCTTGACTGCATCGTACTGGTGCTCAGTTAACAGTAATAGGCAGAATACCTTTTTTAAGGTTTTCTAATTTTTGTTCATCTATATCAACACAGGTAACATGATTTCCCATTTCTGAAAAGCATGCTCCTGTGACAAGTCCAACATATCCTGTTCCAACTACAGTTATCTGCATATACGGTGTTCCTTATTAATTGTAATTACAATATTTCCTCTCCGGTACGTTTAATTTCATCAATCAATATGCCACCTTTAGTAAAATCTTCAGGTGTGAAAGGAATGGGCTCAATTCTGCTGTCTATCCCCCGTCTAAATGGAACGATAAACCTTCTATCAGAATATCTGTCCCCTTTAAATGTTGATGAGATAACAGCAATGTCTATATCACTATCTTCCCTTGGTAAACCCTTCATGTAAGAACCGAATAATAGTACTTTTTGGATTGATATATTATTATCTTTTAAACGTGAAATATATCTATTTATTAAATTGATTACTGAAGTTTTTGTAGAAGCCATTTCCTTAACATCCTAATTTGGTCAAGTTTGTTTTTTGTAAATTCCAGAGTGCATCTCTTGTAAAATGAAAATTTGTCATCTGGATACCTTGCTTCAAGATTGAAATTTGATATTTCCTCAAGTAGTTTTAAATTGTTAAGTGACCAAAGAATAAAGCATAAGAATAGTCCCCTTTCTCAAATAAATGATTTGCTACTTTCCAGTCCTGATCAGCAGTTCTTTGTCTATATTATTTTTTAAAGGCTTCTACATTGAAATACTCAAATGTCTTTTGGTTTTAGGATAGGTAACGGTTCCCATATAGTGAAAGGAGTTATCCTGCGTTTGAATCGACCAATGGCATCGTAGTACATGATATCGAACACGTCTTTATCCAATCTTTTGTGACAGCTTTCAGCCATTTATGTGTTGATTCAATTAGTGTTGCCCAAAGTGCAGTCAGTTGGCCTTGATTTTCGATTGAATAGGAAAAGTTATCCAGTTCTTTTACTAAAGCAAAGATTGATGTTTTCATTCTATATCTAAATGTATTTTTATTGCTATATCTATATTTTTCATAAGTTTATTATTCAGCTGTCCAATCGGTTTTATCAATCTTGCTTTATCTATAGTCCGAACCTGGTCAGTTTTTGCTTTAGAATTTTTTTTTAACCGACTGGTTTCTTTGGGAAGATGCACTTCAAAGGGATATATTTTTGAAAGTTTTTTAGAAGTAATCGGTATTATGCTGACTGTCCCGGAATATTGATTACTGATGTTATTAGACACGATAATTACCGGTCGTGTTTTTGCAATCTCATGTCCAACTACAGGATCTAACGCAGCTAAAAATATTTCTCCCCGCTTAATATTCATCCCAGTTCTCAAGATCAGCAGTTTCAAACTCTTTTGTTATTTCCAGACCTTCATTTTTTGTTGCCTGATACCCTTCTGTAAGAAGTGCTTCCATTTTCTTTGCTTCCAGTTGTCTGATTCGCATTGTTATGGCTTCTGCAATAAATTTGCTTCTTTTACGGGTGCCTGAGTATTGATTGAGCTCCTCCGCAACGGAAGCAGGGAGTGTAATATTTATTCTGATCATTTCTGGATCCATTTTTATCCTCATTGAATTATGCTTTATTATGCGCATAACAAAACATAATGTCAACCATAATATCTCTATAAATGAAGTGTTTGGACAATAGTATTCATATCTTTTTCAGATAGTAACGGGTGCATGGGCAAACTTACTACTCTATTTGCAACAACCTCAGCAACAGGATTTTTTATGGATTGCTTTAATGCCGGTTGTCGGTTTAAAGGGATTGGGTAGTGGACTGCTGTCGGGATATCATTTTCTTTTAGTTTTGCCTGTAATTCATCCCGGTTGTCTGTCTGAATAGTGTATTGCGCATAAACACTTGTGTTAAATGGTTCAATATATGGCGTTGTGACATTTGTATTTTTTAACAGCTCTGAATATTTTTGTCCAATTTTTGATCTTGCTTCAATTTCTTTTGGGAATATTTCAAATTTTGCAAGGAGGATTGCTGCCTGCAAAGTGTCTATTCTGCCATTTATACCTATTCTTGGGTGATGGTATCGCCTGTCCTGGCCATGCACTCTTATTTCTTTTATTGCTTTTGCAAGGTCGTCATTATCTGTAAAGCATGCCCCGGCATCACCATATGCACCAAGGGGTTTTGAAGGGAAAAAGGAAGTGCAGCCAATTGTGCTTAAAGAGCAGGATTTTTTTGTTTTATAAGTTGCTCCAAAACTCTGGGCTCCATCTTCAATAACAGGAATATTATGTTTTTCTGCGATTGAGTTGATTTTATCATAATCTGCACATTGGCCATATAGATTTACCGGCATAATGGCTTTTGTTTTGTCTGTAATTAGCGGTTCAATAAGATCAGGATCAATATTATATGTTTTGGGATCAATGTCTGCAAATACGGGTTTTGCACCTAATAAAACAATTGTTTCTGCTGTTGCAATAAATGAAAACGGGGTTGTAATAACTTCATCTCCGGGACCAATTTTTAAAGCCATCATTGCAATTTGAAGTGCATCTGTCCCGCTTGCAACACCTATACAGTGTTTTACGCCAACATAAGAGCTAAGTTTTTCTTCCAGTTCCTGAACTTCCGGGCCCATAATAAACCGTTGGTGATCAAGGACATGCTGGATTCTTTTGTCAATATTTTCTTTTATTTGATTGTATTGGGATTTCAGGTCTATGAATTGCATTCTGCTTTATCCTATTGCTATCCTCTGATTATTTGGACTTGTCCATCTTTTAGCTGATATAATTCTTTAGTGTTGGGGCACTCGATTTGAGCTGTGCCTTTGAGTGGCAGATCAAGTTTTTCACCAAATCTGCTCATCCATCCTACCTGCCTTCCTGGGATTCCTGCTATTAATGCAAAAGGCTTGACATTGCCTGTGATAACAGATCCTGCTCCGATAAAAGCATATTCACCAATTGTATTTCCACAAACAATGGTGCAGTTTGCGCCTAAAGTAGCGCCTTTTTTTACAAGGGTATCACGATATTCATCTTTTCTGGATATGGCTGATCTTGGATTAAAAACATTGGTAAACACCATGCTGGGACCGCAAAAAACATCATCTTCCAAAGTCACATTGTCAAAAACAGATACATTGTTCTGGATTTTTACATTATTACCTACAATGACTTTGTTGCCGATAAAAACGTTCTGACCAAGAGAGCATCTTTCTCCGATTATTGCATCCTTGCATATATGAACCCAGTGCCAGACTCTTGTATCGTTTCCAATTGCTGCACCATCATCAACTATTGCTGTTTCATGTATTGAATATTTCATAATTAATATTCCAGAGGAAGGGAAACAGTCTTGCCATCCCGGGCTGAAAGGTAAGTTGCTATAATTACTTCTAAGGATTTAAGACCTTCGCGCCCGTCAGTGTCGGGTTCTTTTTCTCCCCGCAAGACATCAATAACGTTTTTGAAATATAAGGGATGTCCAAATCCGTAAACAGAAGTTGTCTCATAGCTTGCATCTTTAATTTGTTTGTCATAGTCACAAGGTTTTTCAAATTCCCAATGCTGAATTTCATTTACAGCAACTCCGCCTACCCGGACAGTTCCTTTTTCGCCTAAAATTGTTAATGAACCTTCAAAGTTTTTGGGATATGTGAGCATAGTTACACACATAGATCCCATGCCGCCATTTCTCCATCTGATATTCATAACTCCGGTGTCTTCAACTTCAATATCTCTGGCAAGGGTTCCGGTCATGGCCTGAATATCTGCAATGGGACCAATCAACCATTCAAGAAGATCAACATAGTGACTTGCCTGATTCATGAATGCACCGCCATCTAACTCCCAGGTGCCGCGCCATTTAGCACTGTCATAATATTCCTGTGGTCTTGTCCAGAAAACATTCAGGTTTACCATATTTATTCTTCCAAAGCGCTTTTCTTCAACTGCACGTTTTAGAAGTTGCAGAGTAGAATTTTTTCTATTCTGTTTAATGACAAATAATCTTACTTCTGCTTCGTCACAGGCATTTACCATTGCAAGCCCATCACGCCACCGTGTTGCCATTGGTTTTTCTGTTATTATGTGTACACCTCTTTTTGCACCAAGAATAGTCTGAGAAGGGTGGATTCCGCTTGGTGTACATATTGATATCACGTCAACATTATTTTCATTAAGTAATTTGTCTAAATTGTTAAACCCGGGGACGTTATATTGTTTTTGTGTTTTCTCAAGAAGTTCAGGATCAGTCTCACAGACAGCAACCAACTCAAGATCATCTTTATGTTGTTCTATTGAAGCAAAATGATTTTTTGAAATCCTTCCACATCCGATAACTGCAATTCTGATTTTTCGGTCTTTTACTGTCTTGAACATAATAAAATTTTGCCTTTCAATATTTTTAAATTATTTTTCTAAGACTTTGTATCAGCCATAAATAAAGCCTTTCTGGCTGATACAAATCAAAACCTCCTGAGCTGCTTCGTCAGGAGTTAAGTCTGTTGTATCAATGCGGAGCTCAGGGTTTTTTGGTGTTTCATAAGGGTCATCAACTCCGGTAAATCCTTTTAAAAGTCCGGCTCGTGCTTTTGCATACATGCCTTTTCGATCTCTTTTTTCACATTGGCTGATTGGTGTTGAAATATGAACCTCAAAAAACCCGCCATGGGTTTCTATTGAAGAGCGGATATCTGAGCGTGTTCTTTCATAGGGCGCAATAGGAGCACATATTGCTATGCCTCTGTTTTTTGTTATTTCTGCTGCAACAAATCCTATGCGTTTGACATTGATATCTCTGTGTTCTTTGGAAAAATTTAATTCGCTTGATAAATTTCTTCTGACAATATCCCCATCAAGCAGTGAAACAGGTCGTGTACCCATTTCCAGAAATCTTGAATAAAGCACCTTGGCAATGGTGGATTTGCCTGCTCCTGACAAGCCGGTAAAAAAGATTGTAAAACCTTGTTTTGCAGGCATGGGGTATGACTTTTGAAGTTCTTCAACAACTTCCGGGAAACTTGCCCATTCAGGTATTTTTTTTCCTGATCGTATTCTTTTACTTATGTCAGTTCCGGAAAGAAAGATGCTTTCCTGATTATCACGTACTTTGCTTGCAACTTCATATTCATCCTCAAAAGGAACATAAACCATTTTTTCAAAGGGAACTACATTGACACCGATTTCTTTTGAAAGTTTTTCAGACAAGAGCGTTGCATCATTATATTTATAGAATTTTTTACCTTTACTGTCTTTGCCCGGACTTGCATGATCATGACCTATAACAAAATGTGTGCATCCGAAATTTTTACCCATTATCATATGCAGGATGGCATCTCTCGGGCCTGCCATGCGCATGGCAAGAGGAAGAAGGTTTAAAACAAAAGAATCCGGGGGATAATATTTTGAGACCTTTCTGTAACATCGCATTCTTGTGTAATGATCAAAGTCCCCGGGCTTTGCCACACCTGTTACAGGCAGGAGCAGGAGGTTCGCCTTTGCTTTTTTCATTGCCTGAATGGTCATCTCAAACTGAGGTCTGTGTAATGGCTGCCCTGTTTGAAAGCCGACAACACGTTTCCATCCAAGTCGTTTGTAGATATTTCTGACTTCTGATGGAGTCATTCTGATTTGTCGGAAATCAGGATGAATAGGAAGGCTTAAAGCTTCTATTCTGCCACCAATATAGTATTTTCCGGACTTATTAAAAAGGTAGTTAACTCCGGGGTGGCTCTTGTCTATAGTTCCATATATTGCAAGAGCTTCTTTTTCAATTTCCACAGGCCAGATATCTTCAACATTCATAACTCCAAGAAGAAATCCCTCCTGATCCCGGAGTACAACAGATTGCCCGGTCTCCAAAGTTACAGCAAGGCTTTCATGAATATCAAGGCATATGGGAACAGGCCATAACTCATTTGTTGTGAGACTCATCCTGTCCAGAACAGCTTCATAATCTGTTTGTGTCATAAAGCCTCTAAGTGGTGAATACACACCTGTGACAAGCAGTTCAAAATCACAGATCTGCCTATCATTAAAAATCACATCCGGCATAGATGGAGTAAGCTTTTTTAATAAGAGGCTGCGCTCATCATCAACAAGCAGATTAACAAGTTTGCCTGTTTTACCGTGGGGCTTAATTATTGATGTTTGTTGGTTCAAAATTCGTGACCTTATCTATATCCATCAGGATTATTAGTTTGCCAGTTCCAGGCATCTCTTACTATCTCATTTATGCCGAATTCTGTTTTCCAGTTTAATTCTTTTGCAGCTTTTTTAGGATCAGCATAGCAGGCTGCAATATCTCCGGGTCTTCTTGGTACGATTTTGTATGGAATTTTTTTGCCTGTGATTTTTTCAAACGCATTTACAAGTTCAAGCACACTGTATCCCTGTCCGGTTCCAAGGTTGTGTATTATCAGCCCGGGGTCTGTGTCAAGTTTTGCAAGTGCTGCAATATGACCTTTTGCAAGGTCTGTTACATGGATGTAATCTCTTACTCCTGTTCCATCAGGAGTTGAATAGTCATTTCCAAAAACAGAAAGTTCTTTAAGCTTTCCTATTGCTACCTGGCTGATATATGGCATAAGATTATTTGGAATGTCATTTGGGTCTTCACCAATCTTGCCCGAAGGGTGCGCTCCGACAGGGTTGAAATATCTTAAGAGGGCAATGTTCCATGAGTTATCTGATTTATAAAGGTCCTTTAATATTTCTTCTATAAAGAGTTTGGTGCTTCCATAGGGGTTTGTTGTTGTTGTCGGGAAATCTTCTGTAATGGGAAGAGTTGCAGGATCTCCATAAACTGTTGCAGATGAGCTGAACACAATATTTTTGACATGAAACTCTTTCATTAACTGCAAGAGTGTAAGTGTACCAGTTATATTATTGTGGTAGTATTTCAGGGGGATCTCAGTAGATTCTCCCACAGCTTTTAAACCTGCAAAATGAATTATAGTATGAATAGCATGGTTTTTAAAAACAGTTTGGAGGTCTTTTTTTTCTAAAACATCTGTTTCATAAAAAACAGGTTTTTCTCCTGTAATTTCTTCAACTCTTTTTAATGATTCAGAACTGCTGTTACTCAAATTGTCAACAACAACAACATTATAGCCTTTGTTGAGAAGTTCCACGCATGTGTGGCTGCCAATGTATCCGGCGCCGCCTGTCACTAATATTGTTTTTTTCATGTTAGTTGTTTTTATTAGTCATGGTTAAAAATATAGTTATAGTTTTATATCTATTTTTCTAACTCCATTTTAATTGCCCGGGCAAGCCGGTCGAAGGTATATGGCTTCTTGACAAACAATCCAGCGCCCAGGTCCTGGGTTTTTTTTACATCATCTGACTCGGTAAAACCACTGGCGATCACTGCCTTTTGATTGGGATGCAATGCGACAATCTGCTCATAGGTTTCTCTGCCGTTTATGCCTGAATCCATAATCATATCCAGAAGCAATAGATCAACTGTATGCTTTTTGAGATAGACAACAGCCTCCTCACCACTGGCAACAGCATGGGGTTGATAACCAAGTCTGCTCAGCAGGCTACAGGCAATCTCGCGCTGATCCTGCTCGTCGTCAATCACCAGAATAGTCTCGCCGTTACCCTGCAGATCGGTTGCCAGCATACCTTCTTTCTCAACATATACTGATTCACGACTGGCCGGGAAATACAGGTCAAAACGGCTACCCTTAGCTCCAGTGATTACATTGATATAACCGTCATGATCCTGGACTGTGTTCCAGACCACGGCAAGACCGAGACCGGTACCACTTCTTCCCATCACTTTTTTAGTATAAAACGGCTCAAAAATTCGTTCCAAATCATTGGGAGCAATCCCAGGTCCATCATCAAGGACTGAAAGAACCACGTATTCACCCCTATGCACATCATCATATCCCTTGAGAGGCTTATCAATATACCGATTAGTAGTGGATACAATAATCGAACCAGATTTATCAATCGCTTCAAAGGCGTTAATAACAAGATTGAGCAAACATTTCCGAATATGAATCGCTGAGCAGCTAATGTTAAAAAGATCATCAGCAAAGTCGACATTAAGTGTTACACCCGGCTGAGTTGTCGGAAGCTGTTTTATTTCAGGTGAATGCAGATAATCTGAAATCAGTTTGTTCAGATTGTGTACTTCTCTGACAGCAGCTGCACCTCTGGCCACTGTTAACAGGTCCGCCACTACATCTGCAGCCCGTTTACCCGACGCTTGAATAGTCTCCAGTGGCTTTCGCAGGGGGCTGTCTTCCGGCAGATCAAGCAGTAGCAGTTCCGGATAACTGATAATTCCTGACAGGATATTGTTCAAGTCATGGGCAACACCGCCTGCCATCATGCCGATGGCTTCCATCTTCTGAGAGCGTTGCAATTTTGCAGCCACAGCCTTCTTCTCTCGCTCTGCCTTTTCTTGCCTGGTGATATCTTCAAGCATGACAAGTATCAACGATTCTTTGTTAATAATAACAGGAACTCCGGTTAACCGACCGATTAATAGTGAACCATCCTTGCGCTTAAAGTTGGAAGTCATACCCCTGACAGATCCATGCTTTTGTACTTCATGCATGATTTTTTCCAGATCAAAAGGGTTTTGATAAAGTTCACGCATATTCATTTTCTGTGATTCTTTTTTTGTATATCCTAATATGCCAAAAACCGTCTTGTTCACATCCTTAATCTGACCATCACGCGTCATCGTACCAATAGAGAGAGGTGAGTTGTCAAAGAGGGTCTGGAAACGCTTTTCGCTAGTCTGTATCTCCTTGTTTTTTGTTTCCAACTCTGTTTGCTTTTTCAGAAGATTTTTGCTCATTTGATTAAAAGAAAAAGCTAACCTTCCTATCTCATCGTTCCTGATATCAGTAATTCGGTAACTTAAATCACCCTCAGAAATTCGTTTTGTCATAGCTCCCATTTTTGTGATAGGCCTAACAATTTTTTCACTTAGCAATAATATAATCCCTACAAGCAGAAAAAGACTTATAAGGGTAAAAAGAACTGATCTCCATAGCAATCTCTTCGCATGAAAAGAAATGTCCACTACTGGCACACATCCGATCAAACAGAAATTAGATTTATGCAAGGTGTTTTCCAAATCATTATCATGGCGATCGTTCTTTGTAAGCAGATAGCTGGTATCATTGATCAGACTGAGTACTTTGGGGTCAACAACAGCAGCAAAGATCATATATGCATTAGAGGACTTCACATGTTTTATAAAGCTATCCGTGTTATCCCTCAGGGTCTCCGGTCTCGCAACACCTCTAATACAATTTGCCGATATCTGCTTTGACTTAATGAGAAATTCATCGGTCAACATATCAAACAAAACAATGTCCGCTCCAGGTATCCCATTGGCCTTTAAATCTGATTTAAGCGAATAAATCTTGTTTTCAACAAGAGTCCAGTCTGATATTCCCAACATAAAACCTGAAAGTTTTCCCTCGTCTGTTTCAGTAGGGACGGCAAATATAAATGTATTGGAACGAAAAGGTAAGCCAGCTTTTTCAGCCAGCTCTTTCCCACCGATAAAGACAGTATGCGGGGATTGTGTTATGCCTTTCTTCAGAGCTACTAACCTGTGTTGTGCCTGTCGGTATCGAAAGGAATTTTTTTCACCGGATGCGCTAAGTTCATCTATCAGTTTATTGGTGACAATTGTTTGGTTTCGGTATTTAGCAACTGACTTTTCCCATTTTTGATATAAATTAGTCAGATACTTTTGTTCATTTTTATCAAATGCCTTTTCACCGATAATATTGCGTGGTAAAAACGGGATATCACTTCGGCTTAGACCAACCTTGCTAAATAAAGTTCTGCCTTCCTTGTCCGTAAAAAGTACCATGGAAAAGCCGGGATGAATTCTCATCTGCCTCCCGATTTCGCTCTCTTGCTCTGTTGTAACATTATTAGGATTAATTGAGCTTTTGACAAGCGAGTCAGCCAGAAGCCGGTAAGTCGTGTTTTTCAACAGGATATAATCGTTCAGATCCCTGGCGCCATGTTCGATTACCATTGAACTCATACTTATTAACTGCTTTTCAGCGGCATCTCTCTGGGCCGTATAATTGAGATAGATGATTAGTAACATTGGCAACAATACAGGCATTAGCCACAAAAGAATTTTGACGCGTAAACTCATCTGTCACTGTCCACTTCTTTTTGGTTTCCTGGGATTACAAGCCCGATATTTTTTTTTGCAATAAGCTTGCCGGCAGTAAACTCGGAAATTATC
>JAIOSM010000270.1 GCA_021107575.1 Desulfobacteraceae bacterium
AATAGCTATGAGCCACATATGCGATTAGACACAAATTTAGCTTTTTTTATTTACCCGTCAAATCGCAGATTTGGCGAAGCAAATTACTTGCAAAAACAAACTAAAAACGTCTAAAACCCTTATGTTTTATGATGCAATGTTATGGTTTGTTTGTATTTTATTTCTCTAATAATTTTATTTCAACTCTTCTATTCAACTGTCTCCCAGCTTCATTGTCATTCGACGAAATTGGTTTCTCATATCCATAACCAGCAAAGCATATTCTATTTTCTGAAATTCCATTTTCCACCAAATAATTTCCAACAGTTTTTGCTCTGTTAAATGATAATGTATCATTAAATTCCTTTGAGCCAACGTTGTCAGTATGCCCTTGAATTTCAATTTTTACAGTTTTGCTTGATTCAAGATATTCAAATAGCTTTAATAATATTGGATATGAATTTTCATTTAATTTGGCTTTCTCAAATTTGAAATAAATATTCTCTAAAATAAAAGAATCATTTATTTTCAATGAATCCATTATACTTTTTAATTTATCAATTTTATATAAACTCACATTGTCAATACCATAGTTTATTCTATAATTAGCCAACCCGTTATCATAGCGGCGACGACAATCATATTTTGATGAATTTGAGTTTATACATTTAATGTACTTATTTGAGTCTTTTGTACCAATAATTAAGTATTTTTCCTTTCCACTTGCTATATATTCTGTTTCAAGTGTAATCCAGTTATTAAAAACGTTCTTAAAAGATAATGATTCTGGAATTTCCAAAACTAATTCTGCAATCTCAATACTATCAGAAATGCTTTCGTAGAAATAAACAATCAAGTCTGTTAAGCAGTTACAACTTCCTAAAGGTCTTATGTCAATTAATAAATTATAATTTTCAGATTCAAACAATGAAACTGACAATTTCGAGTAAAATATCCCTGAATTTGGCAATATGGGCAATCCAATATAATTTATTGTATCACCTTGATAAATCAATTTTCCATCTGGATGAAATTTATCCCTTATTTCTTGATTTAGAAACCTGTCTGTTGAAAAATATAATGGATGTGATTTGCTGTCAATATTATATAACCAATTTTGAGGATGATAAACTATATTTCGATTATTATCATAATATACTTCATACTCATCAAATTCAGGATTCTGTATCAGGTTTTGAGAAAAGCAATTTAAAACAAAAACCAATTTTAGAATAGTAACAATAAAAACCTTGAAAACTTTACTCATAGTGAAAAATACAAATTAACCATAACGGTGAGCATATGCAACGTAAGGGATTTTGAGAGCTTTATCTGTCAAAATAGCTATGAGCCACATATGCGATTAGACACAAATTTAGCTTTTTTTATTTAGGAGTCAAATCGCAGATTTGGCGGAGCGAATTTCTTGCAAAAAACTTACAGTAAACGTCTAAAACCCTTATGTTGTATGATGCATTGTTACCGTGCGTTATTGTTCATTTTTATCATTCTAAAGTTAATCAATTCTTTTTTCTTCGATTTCTTTAATTGCTGTCTTTCAACAATAAATCCTTTGCTTTCAAAGAATCCTTTTGCTGTCAGGCTTACGTCTGAATAAAGCAAGCCATTGTTTTGTTCAATTGCTTTTCTCTCAATTTCTGATAAAAGGGCACTTGCTATTCCTTGTCCTTGAGTGTCTTTATCCACAAACATAAAATCCAAATATCCGTCCTGTGCCAATGAACTAAAACCTACAATTCTGTTTTTTATCTCAGCTACAATAAAATATTGTTCTTGCATCTTTTCTAACCACTTATCAATGTCCGTTTTCCATGATGACCAATCGTCAACCTCTTCTTGAGAATAATCCTTTATATTTATATTTTGAATCGTCTCAAAAAACAATTGCGTTATTCTTCCAACATCGCTATCTATAGCTTGTCTTACTTTAATGCTTTTCATTTGAATAATCTGTTTGACCTTTTTTCATTGTGTTCTCGCTTTAAAGATAATGTTGTACAGTTCCGAGCCACGATACTATTCCCAGTTTATGAAGCAAGCATTTACATTTTTTTCTTCAGATAAACCATGTCAGTAAGTTGTATTCCGTCTTCAAACATTGGGTGGTCGTAATTGTCAGTAAAAAAATTCTTTAATCGATGTGATATTTCAAATCTGCAATTTTCATAAAACGACAAAATCGCAGGGGTATCGCCTGTTCCGACCAGCATTATTTTATAGTCATTTTTGTAAAAATCAGATATATATTTTATCAACGCTTTACCGTATCCTCTGCCTTGATATTTCTCATATGTTGCTATGTTTTTCAATTCGCAGGTTTCTTTGTCTATCGCTGCAACAACACAAACAGTCTTCAAGTTATCATCGTATAGTGCAAACATATCGCCACTTTCCAAATATCGGTCAATCATATCCTCTGACTCGTCAGCTAGTAACAACAAATCAAGGTATTGCTTTTTGTTCTTAATAATTTTTTCTATTCTCATTTTATTATTAATACTTGTTAAAAGAAATTGAGTAACCTATGTTTCAGGTTAGTTCTAATGCACGGTAACGGTCCGCGGGTTTGAAGCTGTGCGGGTTTTCGCCCTGTTTCAGTATCCCCCGTTACAAAAGTTTAAAAGTAGTAAAAAGCTTGCAAACCACCAAAACCCCGCATGCTTTAAGACCCGCTGTTACAGGTTGTAAAAATTTATTATTCATAAAAGCTATATTCTCCAAACAACTGATTTGTCATTTTATTAAAACCCCACCACTGGCAGGAATAATCAGAAAATGTAAGTAAAATGTCATTCACTTGAATTCGATAAATACTGTAAGTTGTACAACCAGTGTCAAAGTTATTTGTCATTCCTTGAGAAATAAACGTATCTATAGCTTTTATATCTTGCTTAGGCAAATTCTTTTTTTCTTTTATTAAACGCACTGCATTATCCACACCGTTAAGAATAAACAACTGAGCATTAAATACGTTTTGCTGTTTTATCAAGTAGAATTCGAGTTGAATTAAACCAGCTTCACAGTCATTTAAGTCATGAAAAACAATCAATGTGTCATTGTCATTCATATTTGTGATTAAATGCTCATAAGAACCTAAACT
>JAIOSM010000151.1 GCA_021107575.1 Desulfobacteraceae bacterium
ATATTAAGAAAATAGCAATAAGATTATTTTTTAGCCCTTTTTCATAGTTTAAATTTTCTATCTCTATTGCCTGCTCCATATCTTCTAAGTAGACGCCTGTTCCAACAGTCCATTTCCAGCCTTTGATATTAACAATAAAGCTTATTTTAGGTGCAATTTTATCGGAAGCTGGGTTTTCCCAAAAATATTGATAATAATCACCATTTTTATTGGTTTTTGTGGTATCAATCAGTTTTGCAATAACCCTTTCGCCATCTTTTGCTGTATAATCCAATAAAAACTTTTTATTAAACTTTTCTAAAGGGTGATAAAGACATAATCCATTGTCTTGAAGAACAAAAAGATATCGGTTTTTACCCTGTCCCATTTCAGCAATTCTGCTCAAGACTTCTTCTTTTATATTTCTCTCTGTATCACTTAAATAGGTACTTGCACCAAGAACCCAGTCAAATGGCTTAAATTGTTGCACAAATACAAGCTTGGAAGGATTAACAATATTTTTAATTGGATCTTTTTCTTTATATTTATAAAATCCGGAACCATGTGTCTCAGCAATTTGCACCATTTCCATATTTTCTTTTATCAGCTTAATATCAGTTGAAATCAGTGTTTCAAGCTCTGGTTTTTCAGTGTTAAGAACATAGGACCCTGTATTGTTAAGAATAAAGAAATATTCTTTATTTCCCCAGTGAATGGGTCTTAGAGCTTCTTTTATTTCAAGCATAAGTTGGCTTTGATCTGTTTCTTTGTTTATGCTGTAAATATGATTCGCAATAGAAGAGGCATTTAAAACATGATCGTTTATGCTGGCTTTCACCATTTTTTCAGCATTGCTTCTTTTATCTTTGATAAAGTTATGGACATAGTTGATATCGTTTAATATTATTTTTTTATAAAACTGAGTATATCTTTTTTTTGTTTTTCTGATTGTTGATTCTTTTTGATTGTACGTTTTATAGGTTAAAAAGATTCCAAAAACCATTGCCATAACAATAATCGAAAGAATTATATTCAATAATGCAGCGCCTGCAATTGTATTTGGATTTATGATATTTTTTATTTTCATATCTGTGGAGTTCTTAAATGCTTTACCATTGTGTTTTAATTAGTTAATATAGATAGGGATGGACTAAAAAACAATAATAAAATTTTAAAAATAAAAAGAGAAACAGGAAAACCTTGAAGAAAATTAAAACAAAAGGCGGTTTTTTTAAAATATTTGTAAAATGGTATGCATGGTATGTAAAGGGCATGGAAAAAGAAGCAAAAAAAAATAATTTTTGCAAGACATGACATATAAAAAGATAAGGCCCTGTCAGGGTTTTTAAACAAATTTTCCGGAGGATTAAGGATTAATGCGGATATATAATGACTGTCTCCCTTGTATTCTAAGGGGCGCCCTTGATGCAGCACGTCTTGCCACTGATGATGAAGCTGTTCATCGAAAAATATTGGAAAAAACAATGGAGAAATTGAGCCTTGCTCAACTTCATGATCCACCACCCTTAATTGCACAGTACACCCAGCAACAAATAAAAGAAATTACCGGTAACAATGACCCATACAAAAAATTAAAAATAAAATATAATCAATTTGCGAAAAAAATCTTGCCCGAGCTTGAAACCCTGGTTAATGATTCTGGTGATCCCTTTGAAATGGCAGTTAAAATTGCTATTGCAGGGAATATAATTGACTTTGGAGCAATGTCTGACAAGGGGGAACAGCTTTTTTTAAAAGATATACGAAAAACAATAAAGGGTGAAATAAAAGGCAACGTTGCCTTATTGAAGAAGCGGGTTGCAAAAGCTAAGAAAATTCTGTGGCTGGGAGATAATACAGGAGAAATTGTTCTTGACAAGCTGTTGCTTCAGCAAATCGACACAAAGAAAACTATTTATGTTGTCCGCGGCGGAGCTATTTTAAATGACGCAACAATGGAAGATGCTGTTGACGCCGGTATTACCGAGCTTGTTAAAGTTATTGATAATGGAACTGATATCCCCGGAACTATTCTTTCATGTTGTTCTGAACAATTTAGAGATGAATTTGCCAATGCTGATCTGATTATTTCAAAAGGTCAGGGGAATTTTGAAACCCTTGACCATGATGATAAAAGAATAGCCTTTCTTTTTAAAGTAAAATGCCAGGTTGTTGCAGAAAGCTCCGGGTTTGAAGAGGGTGACAGTGTAGCGTTGATCTCCTGATAACATTTTAATATTTTACCTTTAACCCATGCGGTTGTATACAAACTGAATATTTGCCATAAAAAGATTTAGCTTGTCATATTATAAATTTTGATGGATTAGTTTAACCCATGCTGTATCTGCTTATCTTTTCTTCCACCGGTTGAACATTTTTTTAAAAAACAAAAAAATAACAACCGAATGCTCCAGAAAAGACAACCAAACACAGCATTAGCTACGAGAAGCATGCACCTCCACTCCAATAGATGCTACTGTATCTCTTATGAAAAGTGAACAGCTATTTGTGTTTGTATTTGTTGAAGATACTATTGAAATTGTAAAGTTGTTTGAAATTCATGAATCATGCAAGTTGTCATGACTTTTCTTTTGTTTACATACACAGTTCCCTTTGATACAAAAACCTTGCTTTTTGTGGTTTGGTTTGGGTATACTTTAAATCATATTCTAATAAGGAAATCAAATACCATGAATACCCTTTCTATAGTCTCATCTGATGCTGACACGGATAACAAAACAATAAATAAATCTTTAATAGAGAAAATTAAATCTCGATATACCAATGAAATTATCATAGCTTTTTCAGGAATGATGGGTAGTGGCATTTCAGGCATGGTGAAAACATTTGAAAAAAAATTCAAGAAAAAAGGTTACGATACAAAACACCTTAAGCTGAGCGATCTCATTAAAGATAAATACAGTAGTGTGAAAAATAATTTATCCGATAACTATTTACATTATGAAGACTTAAATACCGATATCAAAAAACTAAACTATTATGAATATATTGCAGTTCAGCAATCTATTGGGAATTATTTAAGAGAAAAATATAGTACCAGTATTCTATCACAATATGCACTAAACATGATATTGAATAACCGAATTGGTGCAGATATCCACGATAAAGACATTGAAGAAAAATTCGATTCTATTTTAGCAACTGCTAAAGATGAAAATATAAAAAGAGTTACATTTATTGATAGTATAAAAAATCTTGATGAATATAATTTATTGAAAACTGTTTACAATAATATGTTCTATTTGATTGGGGTTTTGTGTCCTGAGAGAATAAGGATTGACCGAATTCTTAAAGATAATGACATTGGAGAAAAAAAATTACAAAAATTAATTGATAGAGATAAAAAAGAAGACTTGGATAGCGGTCAACAAACTTTAAAAGTATTACAAGAATCGGATATCTTTTTAAGGAATATTTCTTTAGAAACATCAAACGACAGCATTGAAAGATATGTTGATCTAATATTAGGAGAACCCTATCTTAGACCAACCGTAGATGAATTCGGGATGTTTACTGCACAAGCTGCTGCACAACAATCAGGATGCATTTCAAGGCAAGTGGGTGCATCTATTTTCAGTGAATATAATGATATCATATCGACTGGTTGTAATGATGCCCCTATTTTTGGAGGCGGTCATTATTCTCATTTAAGTATGATTCCAGATAGTGAACTTAAGGATAATCGATGTTGCTCGTTAGATTCAGACTACAAATGTAAAAACACTGAGGAATTAGACAAAATACGTGAAGACATAAAAACTGTTGTCACGGATGAAATAGGTGAAACACCCAAAATTGACCCCGATAAATTAAGCAATGCCATTTTTAAGAATACAAGAATTAAAAGTTTGATTGAATTTTCGAAAGCAGTACATGCTGAAATGGATGCGATAACAACGGCTGCTCGCAATGGGTGCATTTCATTACGAGGTGCAACTTTGTATTGTACAACTTTTCCTTGCCATTTGTGTGCAACTAATATAATCGCATCAGGTATAAAGAGAGTTTTTTATATTGAGCCTTATTTAAAAAGCTTGGCTATTGATCTTCATGACGATCAAGTGAATTTTGAACCTAAAAATATTGATCCGAATGATTCTGAAAATAAAAATAGGGTATTGTTTTTACCCTTTGAAGGTGTGGCACCGAAACAATATTTAAATATTTTTAAGTCTTGCGATCGAAAAGAAAAAGATGGTACAAAGAAAGAGTATGATATAAAAAAAGCGATTCCAGCATTGAAGCAAATGGTGGATTCATACACCGATTATGAAGTATTAATATCAGATTCATTTAAAGATCTGATAGGTATAGGGGAATAAAATGGAAAATAAAAAACACATACAATTAGAACTCCCTTTTTCTTTTATGAATGGTCAGAAAACTTCAAATTTAATATCCTTCCCACACAAAACAGTGTTAGAAAAAATTCATAACGAAAAAGAGGTCAAAAGAGAGACTGCTATAAAAAAGGGCATTGGAAAATGTGCCAAATCACTGAAATGGTATCATAAATAACTTTAGCTCAATAGCTACAATAATCACTCATAAAATGCCCGTTGTTATTGGAATCAAACCTAACAACTGGTTTCTTTTTTAATATTATTTCTAATATCTATAGGGGTTTTTACATTGTGATAGACAGAAGATTGGATACATTAAACAAAAGAAAAAGAAAACTGGTACCTTTCAGAATAATTGCATTAGTCTTAATTTTTCACCATAAACGTTTTTTAGATGGCTGATTGACTGACAAATACAAATAGCATTAAACTTAAAGCCTCGACCAACATCAGGAAGAGTTAATACCTGGGTTGTTCATTATTTACCCTCTAATTTTTCGATAAATATTTTGTTCCTTATCTTCGCCCTTTCTAATAAAGAAGTATACTTAATTACCTCTGTATATAAAGAACCATTTGAACGACCATCAAATCCGTTTACATTTTCAGAGGGACGAAACCAATAATCCAAATAATATGAATGCTCAAATCTACTTACATGGCCTCTTACATCCCTATCCTCAATGCTTTCACCTATTAAGTAGCCGTAAAACGTGGTAATTTGAAAATCGTCAACAGTATAATTCCTGATTAAATTAGCATAAAAATCTATCTGGCTTAAATGGTCTGACACATTAACATCAGGGGCTTTAAATTCAATGATTATACATTTGCCTTCATCTGGAAAAAGTAAAACATCTGGGCGTTTTGATAACCTTTTTTCACCTAATGAATAAAGATATTTTTCCTCTTCTTCTGTGAATGATTTGTTAAATATTTTTGTCCCTTTTAATTCAACTTGGCTTAGTTGTTTTTCTGAAAATCCCTTGAAATATATAAATTCTTCAGCAATTAACCATAAGTCACTATTTTCAGAATTTTTAGAACTTTGTTGAAAAATCAGATTGTGTATTAAATCTTCATCAATCCGTTCTCCATTTTTTAATTTTTCAATCTCTTTTTTAAGAATTTTATCAAATAAATTCAATACCAATTTTCGTCTTGCTACATACTGTGTTAAATCAATCTGGTTTTTCTCAGGAATTGTCTTTAAAAAAGTAGCAACCTGTTTCTTCAAATCATCTTGATAATCATTGTTAGAGGGGTCTAAATTTTTCAAATTTTCATCAATCTTTTTAATTTGCTGTTTAATTTCAGCGTCTCCCCTAGCTTTTGTTTTTGCTTCAGTTTCATATACTTTTCTTAAAATTACATCATCAGGATCATTAATGTTTATCTTTTTATCTAAGCTTTTAAGAGTTTTAGGGTTAAGTAAAAACATTTGTTGAAGTTCTTTAATGTTTTGCTCTTTCTCTTTATTCTTATTTTTAATCTGTTCGTATAATCCAACAATTACGTTATGTGTTTTATCTTCAATATCCTCTAATAAAATTTCTTCTTCATCAAATAGTGAGTAGTTATCTCTTTTCTTATCAATATCCGCCTTTCTAAGGATGTCTATTTTGCCTCTTGTATCACTGTCTTTCTTATCAATATACGCTCCAGACAATAAAAATAAAAACCGATTCCCATCGATATGATCTTTTGGAAGTAAACTCTTCAGCTTAATATCATTCGCGATTTCACCTTTACTTACGAGCTTTAGAGCGTTTTTGTCTAACTCGGTTTGAACAATTTTAAAAGCTTTTAAATTTAACGTTTCTTTATTTGATGTCTTTTCAATACTTGAGCCACTAATTTTGCTGTAGCAAATATCAATTGTCTCTTCGCAGTCAGGAACTGAAATATCTTCAGAAACAATTTCTAACTCTGTTTCAACTTTATCATCTATAATTGTTTGAATTATAATTTTAGGTAATTCGTCCCTATTTTCACAAAAATGAGCCATATAATGAAAGATTAGGCCTTTTTTTATTTCTTCGGCTGTTAATGTAGAGAAAAAGGCCTTGTCTTTATCTAATAAGATACTTTTTAAATTAAGTGTTGTGGAAGAAGTATCAGCTTTTATTTCAGTATCTTCTTCTGATCGTATAATTGAGTTTTTATCTAGAAAAAGCCCTGACTTTGATAAAGTAAAGATTCGTTTTTTAAAACCCGTTGAGGAGTTCTCATCTTTATAAATACTAACATATTCTGCTCTATCAAATGTATGCAAAAATTGAACTCTACCAGTCCCTTTGTTTGAAAAACCTTTGCTTTCATCATTTAAAGCAATTAGCCTAGTGTATTCTTTATCATCAAACCCAACCCCAGAATCTGTGATTTGTATTTTTTGGAAGTCATACTTTTGTGTTTCTTCAGAGAATAATTCTTTGGTAAGAAAAAGGCTTATTGTTATATTTCCCTTCTCTGAGCAATTATGGTTTTCTCTTAATATTTTAATAGCCTCTAAAGAGTTGGTCAAAGCCTCAAATATTGATTGTAGCAATATATTACTTTTCTTGATTTTATGTAGAGTACCTCTGTAACTAATTCCTACTCCTTTTATATATTCATAATTTGTCATATTATAGCGCTCCCTCAAAGGCTTTTTGCAAGATTGATTTTTTCAGCCTTTCCAATTCTTCTATTTTTTTTTTGATAAATGGCTTCAAGTTTTTTTGTTTCGGCAGTAGATCAAATATTTGCAATAAATGTACTATTTTGACTTTATTATGAGAAACGAAAAATAGGTTGAAATAAAAATTGAATTTATCCATTCAAACAATTCCGAAATTTGCCCGACTTCATTGGAAAACAAATATTTACAGTCTGAATCATCATTTAATATTATGTAACAACATTATAAATTAATGTAAATAAATTACTAAAAAAAATATTCAAGATTCATCCGAATAGTGCGTACTTCTTGAAGCGAAGATCCAAAAGTTTCAGTATGAAAAAAAAATCACGATAGCATAGGATTTTAACAACTCTGTGGAAATTCTTGTTTTGGACTTTACAAAGACCGTAACCTGGACAAAAAACAACTAACTATCAGAAGAGTTTTCCGAGTAATTATGGTATTAGTAATCGGGAAGGAATAAGCCAAAAAAATGATGACTTGCATTAATTGTTAACGTTGTTTAAAGATCCAAGATCTTAAAAATCAGCAGTCAAGAATAATTATCCCTGTACGTAACAAAGTCTGATTTTTCTTATTATTTCAATATGTTACACTTTACCTAATTTGCTCTGTTTATTATAGAATGTCAAGTTCTTTTTATCTCCTTTTACTGGACATCAACC
>JAIOSM010000355.1 GCA_021107575.1 Desulfobacteraceae bacterium
AAGGCAGCTTTTGTTCAAACTTTGAAACAACGGGGTGTTTCAGTAACAAAAGAAAAAGCTAAAGAAAGAGTCCAGAAAATAGTATCAAAAAAACAGGATTTTACTGTAACAAAAAAGGTTACTGCAAAGCTTAAAAAAGATAATTTAAGCCGTCTTTCCAAATTTGTGAAAAAAAAGAAAACAGCTCATGACGCAGGAGGAAACATAAAAGTAAGAGATGCTTTTGATAAGGGACCTTCTGTAGAGGAAGTTGATAAAAAGAAACTTGAACTTGAAATAGCAGAAAAGGCACTAAAAGAAGCAGAAGAAAAAGCAAAAGTTTTTGCAGAAACAGAAGAACAGGCAAAAGAAGCACAGATTGCCTTAAAAGATGCTGAACAAAAGGCTCAAAACCTTGAAACAAGGATAAAAGAGCTTAAAGATATTGAAACAGCAGCAATTGAGGCTGAAAAAAAAGAGCAGGAATTAAAAGAACGCGAAACAGAGATGGCTGAAAAAGAAGCAGAGCTTAAGGCAATGGAACAAAGACTCAAAGATCAGAAGGAAGAAAGAATTCGCCTTGAAAGTCAGGCTCTTGAAGAAAAAGAGAAGCAAGAACAAAAAGATATTCCCAAAGGTGATGATGATATTGAAGCGAGAATAGCAGCTCTCGAGACTGATCTTGCAATGCCATGCCCACTCTGTGGTGATGGCAAAGTCAATGAGAATACAACCGAGAAGGGCAAAGAGTATTTTTCCTGTGATAATGAAGAATGCAGATTTGTAAGCTGGGATAAGCCTTATCATTTTTCCTGCCCTTTGTGCAAAAATTCTTATTTGGTTGAATTTATTCAGGCAAATGAGGACAAAGGCCTTAAATGTCCAAGAGCATCGTGTTCTTATAGTCAGAATAATACATTTGACCCTGCTCAAAATATGGCTGTAGCAGCACAAGCTGGGAACAACCCCAAAAAAAAGAAGAGAAGAGTGGTGCGAAGGAAAAAACGAAAGTGAAAATAGAGTTTGTGGATAAAAGGTTAGAACCTGTTTATTCAAAAGTTTTAAATAAAACCCGTCTTTCAAAAGAAGACGGGATTTCTCTTTTTGAGACTTTTGATTTAACAGGTGTTGGCATGATAGCAGATATGGTAAGACGGGAGAAGAATTCAAATAAGGCTTACTATATTTATAATCAACATCTAAATTATACTAATATTTGTAAAAACAGATGTCTTTTTTGTGCTTATGCGAAAGATAAAGAAGAAGATGGGGCGTATAGTTTCTCAATGCCTGATGTTGAAAGAAATTTGATGGACAGAATTGATGAGCCTGTTAATGAGCTTCACATTGTTGGCGGATTAAATGTTGCCCTTGGATTTGATTATTACACTGACCTCTTAAAAACAGTAAAAAAAATTAGACCCAAAGCACATATCAAAGCATTTACATGTGTTGAAATAGATTATCTTTCTAAGCTTGAAAATCTTTCAATTGCTGAAACAATTGATAAATTAAAGCAAGCAGGCCTGGATATGATGCCGGGCGGTGGTGCTGAGGTATTAAGTAAACGTGTTCACAAAAAATTGTTTAATAAAAAAATTGACAGAGACCGGTGGCTTGAGATTGTTGAGAAAGTTCATAAAGCAGGAATTAAGACAAATGCCACAATGCTTTATGGTCATATTGAAACAATTGAAGAAAGAGTCGATCATTTAATCGCATTAAGAGAGGTACAAGACAGAACCGATGGATTCTCAGCTTTCATTCCTCTTGCTTTTCATTCGGAAAATACGCGTTTATCTGAGCTGCCTCCCACAACTGCAGTTGATGATTTGAAAAATATTGCTGTTGCACGTCTTATGCTTGATAATTTTGACCACATAAAAGCATATTGGGTTATGATAGGTGAAAAACTTGCCCAGGTGGCACTTTCATATGGAGCAGATGATCTTGATGGTACAATCATTGAGGAAAAAATTACACATACAGCAGGAGCAAAATCTGCAAAAGGGCTTACAAAGGCTCAAATGGAAAATATGATTTTAGAAGCAGGATTTTTACCGATACAGAGAGATTCGTTTTACAATGAAATTTGATATTGAAAAATTATATGAGAAAGTTCGTAGTGATCAGAGGATTAATATTGATGAGGGCCTTTACCTTTATAATAATGCTGAGTTTTTAATGCTTGCGTCCCTTGCTGACTCAAAGCGTTATAAATTCAACCCTGAAAAAAATATAACTTATGTTATTGATCGCAACATTAATTATACAAACATTTGTGTTTCAGGGTGTAAATTTTGTGCGTTTTATAAAAAACCAGGAACAAACACCAAAACAAATAAAGGATATGTGATTTCAAAGAAAGCTTTATTTGAAAAAATAGAAGAAACACTTGAGCTTAAGGGAACACAAATATTGCTTCAGGGAGGCATGAATCCGGAGCTTAAACTTGCCTATTATACAGATCTTTTAAAATCCATTAAAGAAAATTTTGATATTCATATTCATGGGTTTTCTCCAACTGAAATCAATTATATTGCTGAAAAATCTAATTTATCTGTTAAAGAGACAATCATAATCTTAAAACAGGCTGGCCTTGATTCCATTCCTGGAGGTGGGGCTGAGATCCTTTGCGATGAAATAAGAAAAAAAGTATCTCCTGATAAATGTATGTCTGAACCATGGCTGAATGTTATGGAGCAAGCACATGCGTTGGGAATGAGAACAACAGCAAC
>JAIOSM010000331.1 GCA_021107575.1 Desulfobacteraceae bacterium
CAAGTTTATTACTGTGTTTCCCAAGCTCTGTATTGATAAGATTAAGTTGCTCAAGGGGGTTTTCTGGATCAATCAGAGAAACATCGATAATATGGAGCAGCATTTTTGTTCTTTCAACATGCTTTAAAAATTGAATGCCAAGGCCCGTGCCTTGGTGAGCTCCCTCAATAATTCCAGGTATATCGGCAACAGCAAAAGGCTCTCCAAATTCAGGTTCAACCATACCAAGGTTAGGAGTTAAAGTAGTAAAAGGGTAGTCTGCAATTTTTGGTCTTGCTTTGGAGATTCGGCTTATCAGTGTTGATTTTCCGGCATTGGGAAGGCCTACAAGTCCAATATCTGCAATAAGTTTTAACTCAAGTTTGATTTTTAGCTCAATACCTTTTATTCCGGGCTGACAGAATCGTGGGGTACGGTTGGTAGATGTGGAAAAGTGTTTATTGCCTTTTCCGCCTAATCCGCCTTGCGCAATAATATATGTTTGATTGTCTTCTGTAAGATCTACTAAGAGCTGGCTGGTGTCAAAATCTGTAATTGTGGTGCCTTGGGGGAGTTCAATGATTCTATCCTCCCCATTCTTGCCGTGTCTTTGTTTGCCTTGCCCATAGCCACCGTTTTTAGCTTTTATGAGTTTTTGTCGACGAAAATCATAGAGAGTTCTTTTTGCAGGATTAACTTTGAGGATAACATTACCGCCTTTTCCTCCGTTTCCGCCATCGGGCCCGCCTTTTTCAACAAACTTTTCTCTTCTGAAACTTACGCACCCAGCGCCACCATTACCGGAGTGAACGGTAATTATTGCTTCATCTACAAATTTCACGCTTCATAAACAGAGACTTTTTTTCTGCTACGTCCCAGTCTTTCATATGTGACGACGCCATTGATTTTGGAAAAAAGAGTATAGTCTTTGCCCATTCCAACGTTCTGACCTGGATGGATTGCTGTACCAACCTGTCTTACAAGAATATTTCCTGCAAGAACTGTTTGCCCGCCATATTTTTTAATGCCTCGCCTTTGAGCGTTGCTATCGCGACCATTTCTAGTGCTTCCTGCTGCTTTTTTATGTGACATTCTTATATCTCCCTAAACTATTTAAGCTTGAATAGAATTAATTTTGATCTCTGTAAAGTGCTGTCTGTGACCTCTCATTTTTCTGTACCCTTTACGACGTTTGTACTTGAAAACAAGAACTTTTTTGTCTTTTGCCTGTTTGATTATTTCGGCTTTTACTATTGCGTTTTCTACCAGAGGGTTGCCAAGGGTAACGTTCTCACCGTCAGAATACAATAAAACATCATTGAATTCGATTGTGTCACCTTCATTTTGCTCTAATTTTTCAACTTGGAGAACAGTTCCTTCTTCAACTTTATACTGCTTGCCTCCGGTCTTGATAACTGCGTACATTCTTATATCTCTCCTTTATAAAAAACTTTATATTTTTTAAAGTTTATTGATAGTCTATAAAACACTGAATTATATAGCCTTGTTACTATTCTGTCAAGATAAAAATGCATGCCTGGTTTGGAGTTGATAGGAATAGATAAAGTCAGTATTAATCTAATAAAGCTGCAACAAGGGTATCATCAGGGCTGTCCAATAGCATGAAAACAAGTTGATTAAAAAGTGTAAAAGTATCGGAATCAGATAGTTGTAATATTCTTTCTATTTGAGTTCTATTATTTAATTTAGTGTTTAGTGCTATTTCTTTTTCCCTTAGATGACAGATTATTGTTCTTTTGTTGTTATTCTCTTTAAGGTATTTTTTTATAGATGCCAGGAAATATATAACAACTTTTTGTTTTAGTCTGTTTACATGGTTCTGGTCACATAAGTCTTTATATTTTTTTAATTTGATATTATATTTTTTACCTGAATATTTTGCTTTTAGTCGTTTTTTTACAGAAGGCAGCATATTTTTTCTTTTGTTTACAGCTTCTGGTTTAAAAGTTCCAAAATATTCTTTCAAGCTTATCATTCCAGGTTGGGTAACATCATAATCACCATTGTCTAAAAGAAGATTTTCGATCTGTGAATCAAGGAGATATTTGAGTGTGAATGCATGGCTGTTTAAATCTATCACAGTAAGATGTTTAAAATAATCAAATTTTAAACCTTTGGTTCCAACCATTTTTTGGATAAAAAATTGGGTTTTTTTGTTTATAGGGATTCTTTTTTGACCTGTGGGATTTAAGGCGCTTGTGAAGGTCGGGGTTACGATAAAAGCGCCATCCGGAGTTATTTCCGTACCATAGCTGTCTGTTATGGAAGATTTGATTGAACAAAAATCTTCATCTCTGCCGGCAGGTATAAGAAGATTTTCTGTGTCGTGTTGTTTATGTATTGGTATGGATAACTGGTCTTCCAGTTTATTTAATCTTTCTCTATTGAGTGAGGTAATGCTTGCAGATATGTTAGCACCGTCTTTAATAAGTTGTTTAAATATCGTCTCTTTACCCCTTGGTACTTTTGTTAACAGGCCAAAGGAAGGCATAAGATTCTCTTTTGAAAGAGCGTCTATGAGGTGTGAAATATCTTTATTCTGATCATGCCAGTCAAGAGGATCAGATGCAGAATAGAGTGCATATTCTTTATTGTTTTGCCTTGCCAGGTTTTTTGCTATTTCAATGACAGCATTATATGAGAAATGCTTTCTGATGCCGGGCAGAGCCCATTCATTACATCTTTTGCAATAGTTACTGCATCCTGTTGAGAGTTGAAAGTTTATTGTTGTTGAAAAAAGAATTTTTAAAGTTTTATCATCAATTCCAAGGTTAGCTTTCCAGGTTTTATAATCAACAGTGACCTGATTTTTTGTTTCAAGACGGACTTGGTTTTTTAGAAATGCATTTAAGTCAGCAAAAGCAGCTTTTTTTTTAAATTTTTTAGCAATAGCATTAATCTGATAAAGGGATTTCTGCGCATTTTCTGAAAGGGCAGAGCCTGGTTTTAATGTTTTTAGAAGGCTTGAAAAGGTTTGTTCAAATTTTTGATAGTCATGGGTATACAACGATGCAAGAAGAATCTCTCTTGTTGTTTCAAAATAGTTAATTCGGGTTTTGTTATTTTCCATGATCATAACAAGGTAATAAAAAAGGGGATTTATTAATAAATCCCCTTTTAGATCAAATTATTATCAGTTAATTTTTTATCCTCTTACCTCTTCTTTTACAGTAGTTGCAAGCTTATATAGGACTGTAAGAATAATAAGACCAAGGGCATAAATACCTAAAGTAATCATACCTTCTTTTAGTGTTGGTGCATATTCAGTAACATGATGTAAAGGAGATGGTACAAAACCTCCGGCGATCATGCCAAGACTTTTATCAATCCAGGTGCCGGCTATAATCATAATGCATGTAAAAGGCAGGAGGAATTTGTTATTTCTAAGCCACGGTACAATAAGCAGGGTAATACCGATAAACATCAGGCTTAGAGATGTCCACATCCATGGAACCATGGCATTATGACCATGGAGTCCAAAGAACAGGTAATCAATGTGTGATATATGTCCCGGGATGTTACTATAATATACTACAAAAATTTCACAGAAAAAGAAAAACACATTGGCAATAAGAGCATAACAAACAATTTTTGACAATGTCTGCATTGCTTCCCAGCCCGGATCAAATTTTGTGAATTTTTTTACAACATAACAAAGCAGTATTAATACAGCTGGTCCTGCTGCAAATGCTGATGCAAGAAATCTTGGTGCCAGGATTGCTGTAAGCCAGAATCCTCGACCCGGTAGTCCACAATAAAGATATGCAGTGACTGTATGGATGCCTATTGCAAATGGAATTGAAAGATAAATTAACGGATAAGTCCAGGCAGGCGGCTTAACCTGATTTCTCTCTGCCTCAAGTACTTTCCAGCCAATAATAATATTTAGGAAAAGATATCCCTGAAGAACAAGCATATCATAGAATAATATCGATTTTAGTGATGGATACAACATAACATTCAATGCCCGTATCGGTTGACCAAGGTCTACTATGATAAGTAGAAGACACATAACCAATGCTGCAACTGCAAGAAATTCACCAAGGATTGTTATACGGTGAAATTTTTCATAGTCGTGCAGATAAAATGGTATGACAACCATTACACCACCTGCGGCAACTCCCACAAGATAGGTAAAGTTTGCAATATAAAATCCCCAGGAAACATCCCGACTCATACCAGTGGTCATAAGACCATTTAAAAACTGGTCAATATAGGCGATAACTCCTGCTGTCATAATGACGGCAAGTATAGCCAGCCATATCCAGTATTTTTTACTTCCTTTAATAGCTATTTCAAGCATACTCGCCTCTCTTACATTATATAGTAAACAGAAGGCTCAGTTCCAAGCGCCTGTTTACGTCTGATTGCATAATTTTTATCAAGAAGTTTCCTTGGTTCTGATTCAGGATCTTCAAGATCTCCAACAACTATTGCGCCTTTAGATACTTCAACACAATAAGGTTGTTCACCTTTTGCCAGTCGTTCAGCACAGAGGTTGCATTTTTCAACAACACCTTTTGACCGCGTTGGGAAATCAGGATTGGTTTCAGCAATAAAAGGTCTTGGGTCTCTGAAATTGAAACTTCTGGCACCAAAAGGGCATGCTGCCATGCAGAAACGACATCCGATACATCGATGGAAGTCCATAAGTACAATTCCATCTTCACGTTTGAATGTCGCCTGTGTAGGACAGGCCTTGACACAGGGTGCATTTATACAATGGTTGCATGTTACAAGAAAAGGAAGATGTTTAAACTTATCAGCAAGAAATTCATCTTCTTTATCAGGAAAAGCATTGTGAAAATGTTCTTCCCATATCCATTTGACTTCCTGTTTATGATTAACAGGTCGCGTTTTTGGATATTTTCCCTCATCCACCTCATGGTTAAAATCTGGTACATTATGAGCTTTATGACATGCTTCGACAATATGTTCTACGACTTCCTCTGTAAGTTTACTGGTATCTATTACCATTCCCCATCGTTTTGCAGTCTTGGCTCCTTTATTTGGGCTTTTAGCTGCATGGGATGAGCCATGGGAATTAGTAGATGAAGAGGAAAGACTGATTGCCGGAGCAGCTCCAATTCCAATGGCAGAGACTGCTGCCACTTTGAGAAAGCTTCTTCTGCTCTTTTTCATCATTTAATCTCCTTTGGTTCTGTATGGCATTCCCAGCAATAGGGGTCAACCGAAGCATAGTTATGACATTTGTCACAAAATTTACTCTTATCTTCATGACAGCCTAAACAGGAATTCTCACCTGTGGAAAGACTCATTGCAAATTCTTTTCCATCTGTATTTGTATATATCCTGTTAGCATCTCGAACAACTGAATCTCTCCACTCATCTAGCAGAGACATGTGATTGGCTCTCATATCCATTTTATCAAGCACACACTTTTTGGCTGTTTTTGCTTTGCCTACGAGCTCTGGCTCAGGTACTGGCGCTGTTTTGCCAAAGTTGATCCAGAAAGGGAAGAGTGCGATTATGATAAATATTACAAGGCCTGTGAAAATAGCGCTTTTACTCATCATCTTCCTCCTTTGTTTGCTCGACGCCTGGAAGGGGTTCCATTCTCAGGTCAGTTTCTCTTTTATGTTCTCCCTCTAAAATCAGGGCATTTCCAACCAGTTCATGGATTCCAATAACATCGACTTCAGGCACCCAGTATTCCATAAGTGCCGGAAATGCTGCTCTGTCAATGGCACATATACAGCAGAGTGAATTTACACCGAATTTTTCATGGACATATTTAACAGCATTTGCTCTTGGAAGACCACCTGCCATTCTTAGTTCAATATTTTCACCGGCGTTTAATCCTGCTCCGGAGCCGCAGCAGAAAGTTTTTTCACGAATTGTGTTTTCAGGCATCTCATAAAATTCTTTACATGTCTTATTAATAATATACCTTGGTTCATCAAGCAGTCCCATTCCCCGGGCAGGGTTACATGAATCGTGATATGTCAGAACCAGATTGTCATTTCTGCTTATGTCCATTTCAAGCTTATCATGTTTAATAAGGTCAGCTGTGAATTCACAAATATGTACCATTTTTGTGGATTTTGCATTTTCAAATTTAGTCCCTGTAATTGGATTTACAGGTTCCTCAAGAAAATCGGCAGGGCCGTTCATTGTATCCATATATTGGTTAATAACCCTCCACATATGACCACATTCACCGCCAAGAATCCATTTTACACCAAGACGTTTTGCTTCTGCATACATTTTAGCGTTAAGTCGTTTCATTGTCTCATGGGATGTAAAGAATCCAAAGTTACCGCCTTCTGATGCATATGTACTCCAGGTAACATTAAGGTCATACTTATCTTTAAGATATTTAAACAATATCATGTATCCCTGGCAGGTATATGTACCTGGGTCTGCAAACACATCTCCCGATGGAGTGATAAAAAGAATATCGGCTCCTTTTTTGTTGATCTGGGGGTCAACATCGACTCCTGTAATTTCTTCAATATCTTCTGTAAAGAAATCAATCATATCTTTAAATGCATGGGGCTGGATTCCAAGATGGTTACCTGTTTGAAAACAGTTTGATACAGGTGTTGCAATCCAGTCGATATTCAACCCTAGAAGATTTAAAAGTTCTCTTCCCATTATAGTGATTTCCGCAGTATCAATTCCATAGGGGCAGAAAACAGAACAACGTCTGCATTCTGTGCACTGGAAAAAGTAGTACCACCATTCTTTGAGAACGTCCAGTGTCATTGATCTGCTGCCGGAAAAGCTTTTACCGCCGGGGAATTTGTTGAGTATTTTAGCAGCGGTTGAAAAATCATTTCTGTATACCGATCTTAATAGTTCTGCTCTAAGAACAGGCATGTTTTTTGGATCGCCTGTTCCCAGAAAGAAATGGCATTTATCAGCACAAGCTCCACAGCGTACACAAATATCCATAAAAACTCGAAAAGTTCTAAATCTTTCAAGTCTTGTTTTAAGACCCTCGTGTATGATTTCCTGCCAGTTCTCAGGAAGTTTCCAGTCCTCTTCTAAAGGATTCCACTTTCTTGAATATGGCATATCAAGGGTGTCAAGGCTTTTGGGATTGGCAGAATAACAATACATCCCTGGCCTTATCTGGACTGAAGAAGTAGACATCCAATCTGTTGTCGGAGTCTTATAATCTATTTTGTCCAGTAACGCATCTGGTTTTATTTCATCAGACATATATTACTCCTTTTTATCAACTGGAAGTCCAGCTTCAATCATTTTTTCTCTAAAATCATCTTCATACTCTTCATATGTATGAACTTTAACATCATAGTTCCACGGGTTAATGTGTCTAACAGCACGGTTGTTGTTAGCCATATTCCTTGTGGGACTTAAGAATATTCCAGCCATATGCATAAGTTTGCTCATGGGAAAATAAGCAAAAAGAATGCTTACTAAAAAGACATGACCATAGAAGAGCCCGCTAATTCCTTCAGGAATTACAGGATTAAAAGTAACCAGCCCCATTGTAAGTTCCTTTATCCCCATAATATCAACTTTTGTAAAATATCTCATTGATATTCCGCTGATGGTAATGCCTATAATAAGGAAAAGCGGGAAATAATCCGCTGCAAGGGAAATATGACTGACTTTATTGTCATAGATTCTTCTTGCAAGCAGGAATAAAACTGCAGCGAGCAGAACTACTCCGGACAAAAATAATCCGGGAAGCCCGACTTGTGCAATTCCATCAAGATATTCGAGAAATTTTATCCAACCGGGAACCGGTTCTATAAAAAACCGTAAATGGCGGATAATTACAGTAAGGAATGCATAATGGAAAGCGAGTGCGCCAACCCAGAGGAATATTTCCCAGGAATAGGTAAGCTCGTTTTTTTCGCTTCTGTTAAACGCAGCTTTTGTGTTTCTGAATAAAGATCTGAAAAGAAAAATTTCAAGGACCATTCGTAAAAACACACCTGTACCCGTGTTTGGGTTGTCAATACAATTTTGTTTAATCCACGGGAGCGATTTCTGTTGTCCGCAGGTTGTGGGGATCCTGAAAGGTACAGCAGAACGTGCCCATTTTGTTACGCGGTAAAAAAAACCGCCAAAAAAGGCTACTACTGCTGCATAGGGTACAAAAATTCCAAAGAATCCTTGAAGCCCTGCCCCCTCAACCCCTGTATAGGCGACTAGAAAAAGCAGAAATACAACTGCCAGGGGTACCAAGTACTTTTGATTCATATCTCAACCACCTCTTGATTTAGACCTGCAATACCTACAGGTCTGTTTAAGATTTTTTAAGAGCCAAGGATATCTTCGTCTTTGAGCTCCTCTACTAAACCGGCCCTTTCAAAGGCACTATATGTTCGTTTTTTAGCCTCCGTCGCCTTTAAAAGGAATATACTTTCTCGGCACTTCAGGAATCTGTTAAATGCTGCAAGGGCAATCTGGTCAACTTTTCTGTCAAACAAAGTTGTAATGTCATTGCCGGCACTTTTTTTGACTATATCTTTAAGCTCAAAGACAAAGCCAACAGCTTTTGAAGCACTGAAGTTCTGAACAGCTCTTATTCTTATAACAGAATCAAGAGCTTGCTCTATTAATTCTTCATCTAGATCTTTATTTTCAGTCTGTTCCATGTTCTGGCAAAGTATGTCAATAACAGATTCCAGACTTTCATATGTTGCAACCCCCACAGGGTTGTCAAATTTATTTTTTGATTTATTTAAAATTCTTGCGGTTTCTTCAGGGTAGGTGTTAATCGTAGCCTCAAACCATTCCTGCAGTATATTTTTTTTTTTTGGATTTGAGAATCTTTCCGAAATTCATATATCTGTAATCTTTATAGTTAGATTGTTAATAATTAAAATATTTTAATGACAAACATATAAACAAACTAAACTTTTATGTCAAGGATAAACCCCCTATGAATAAATCTTAAAAAAAAAATCAAAATCAGGGAGATTCTGTTGAGGTGTCCAATCGGCTTTTATCTTCAATCTACTGCCGAATTCAAAATTTTTTGTATTGACCAAAATGTAAGGAAATGGTAAGTTGCTGGATTGTTTTTGGAGGAGTGGCTGAGTGGCTTAAGGCGGCGGTCTTGAAAACCGTTGAGTGTCAAAGCTCCGTGGGTTCGAATCCTACCTCCTCCGCCAATTTATTGTCAAAACGGAGAAATGGCCGAGTGGCTGAAGGCGCTCGCCTGCTAAGCGAGTATGGGCGTTATTGTCCATCGAGAGTTCGAATCTCTCTTTCTCCGCCATTAATAAAGATTGCAGGGATTGAGGCATATTGCTGGCAATCCCTTTTTTTATTCTTGATTTTTATTCTTGGGTTTTTATTGTCAGTTTTTTTGCAAATAGATTGACTAAAATAATAGTTGAACTATAATTTAATAATTTATTTATATATATGTTGTTAGGGAGAGAAAGAAAATGAGATATAAATTTACATTTGAGAAGAATGCAAAACAAGACATTTTAAAAGTTTCTGAAGCAGGCCAGATTGATAATAATTTTGTGGTTATGTATGAAGGGGCAAGTTCGCTGAAAGAGATTCAGAAAGCATCCAAAGCTGGCGCAGAAGAATTTTTTACAAAGCTTCGCAGGAAGAATTTTTTTCCTAATACACCCATTATGACAAAACTTTATGAATCAAGTATAGAGTTTTTTGCTGACAAGTCTCAGGACAAAATTGTTATAGATTATGAAGATGCTGAAACATTAGCTAAGGAAGTCGAAGAAGAAGTAGAAGAAGTTAATGTTAATGGTCTTTTAGCAGATGATGATGACACATCAGAAGATGCAATTAAAGAAATTGACACTGAAGATGACACGCCTAAGTTTAAGCCGGAAGATAATTCAGAGAGTGAAGATTAGGACTGTTAATGAAAGATGCGATAACGAAAATTGTTTTGGCGGCTGCGGCAAAAGCATTTGATAATGGGCTTTTAATTTCAGATGAGTTTCCCAAAATAGAATTTGAGGAGCCAAAATATGAAGGTCAAGGTGATATTTCAACCAATTTTGCCATGATTTCAGCATCAGTACAAAAAATGGCGCCTCGCAAAATTGCCGAGGCTGTTACATCTTTCATCGAGACAGCACCTGAAATAGGATCTGATACAATAAAATCAGGCTTAATAAAAAAAGTTGAAATAGCAGGTCCCGGGTTTATTAATTTTTTTCTCTGTGATGAAGCATGGCATTCAATTATAAAGAGAGTTTTTATTGAAGATAAAGGTTATGGATCATCAGATATAGGTGAGAAGAGAAAAGTTCAGGTTGAATTTGTAAGTGCCAACCCAACAGGCCCTTTACATGTCGGGCATGGAAGAGGTGCTGCTGTGGGCGATGTAACAGGCAACATACTTGCATTTGCAGGATTTGATGTTCAAAAAGAGTATTATATTAATGATTCCGGCAGGCAGATTAACACCTTGGGAAAATCTGTCTGGTTGAGGCTTCTTGAGCAGGAAGGCAAAGAAATTGATTTTCCCACTAATTGTTACCAGGGTGATTATATAAAAGAATTTGCCAAAGAAATTTTGCTGGAAAAAGGAAATGGGCTCCTGAAAAAGGAAGAATCAGAAGCGATTTCAGAATGTGCAAAATATGCAGCCGGGCATATTCTTCAAGGAATAAAAGATGATCTTAAGGACTTTGGGGTCGAATTTGATCAATGGTTCAGTGAACAAAGTCTTTTTGACTCGCCTGCTGATGGTTCGTCATTAGTCCAAAAAACAATTGACGATTTTCAATCAAAAGAGATTGTTTATGAAAAAGATGGTGCACTGTGGTTTAATACAGAAAAATATGGCGATGAAAAAGACAGGGTTGTTGTAAGAAGCAATGGTGTAACAACATATTTTGCTTCAGACATTGCATATCACATAGAAAAGTTTGACAGAGGCTTTAACAGAGTGATTGATGTATGGGGTGCTGATCATCATGGATATGTTCAACGAATCAATGCCTGTATTGATGCCGGTGGCAGGAATAGTAGTGAGCAATTTGATGTTATTCTTGTGCAACTTGTTAACCTCCTGAGGGGTGGCAAACCATGTGCGATGTCAACAAGAGCAGGTGAGTTTGTAACACTTAAAGATATTGTTGCAGAAGTTGGTAAAGATGCCGCAAGATTTATGTATCTAAGCAGAAGCTATGATTCAAAGCTTGATTTTGATTTGGAACTTGCAAAGGAAAAGAGTAATAATAATCCTGTATTTTATGTGCAGTATGTTCATGCAAGAATTTCAAGCATACTTCAAAAAGCTGAAGATGAAGGTTTGATCAGCAAACAAAATATTGAATGGCATGAAGATTTGAATACGTTTATAAATAATTTAAGAGAAAAAGAAGAGATTAAGCTGATAAAAATTCTTTCTCTGTTTGGCGAAAATGTTGAGAAAAGTGCACAAACCCTTCATCCCCATGTCATATTTACCTATTTAATGACACTCGCTCAAGCTTTTCATTCTTATTATAATAAGCATAAAGTTATCACAGATAATAAAGAATTAAGTATTGGAAGACTCTGCCTTGTTACAGCAGTAAAAAAAGTTATCAGAAACGGTCTTGGTCTGTTTGGGGTCTCTGCCCCTGAAAGGATGTAACAATGCCATCCTTTAAAAAAGGGATAATATATTTCGTCCTTTTTTTTATAGTAGTATGGATGTTCATTCTTGGCGTTTTTGTTGGCAGAGACAGTGCGCCTGTAAAATTTGATACACGAAAATTTCAAAAAAGGCTTGCAAATATCGCAGGTGAATATGAGACAGAACATAAGAGTTTTGAAGAGACTGATATTCAGTTCTATGAAGCCCTGCAAAAACCCATGTCTGCACCTGAAATCGAGAATCCATCTGATCAGCAGAATAGTATAACCCGTAGTATTGTTGAACCAACTAACGAAAAAAATAAAGCGAATACAGACAATGAAGAAGGTATAGTGACCAAGGTTGATTCAAAGAAAAAAATTGCCTTGAAGTTAAGTAAAAAAACCATGACAAGGGCAAAACAAGCTTCTGAGTTTGGTGAGCCTGTCAAATCTGTGTCAGCACCCAAAAAGAAAACATCTGGCAAGGAGGATCCTCCGGCTGAAAATATAAGAGACAAATATACAATACAGATTGCAGCCTTCAGAGATGTTACAGGAGCGATTGAAAAGATTTCATCGCTTAAGGCAAAGGGTCATATTGCATACAAAACTTTAGGCAAAGTGCAGACTGAAATATGGCACCGTGTAAGAGTTGGGCATTTTCCTGATACAGAGACTGCGCGTAAATATTTAAGACAGCTTAAGCAGGATAATATTAATGGGATTATAATAAAACAGGAATAATATTATAAGGAATATAAATGAAAATTTCAAAAAAAGATGTTGAGGATATTGCACATCTGGCACGCCTTAAAGTTGATGAATCCCTTGTTGGAAAGTATGCAGAACAGATAAGTGATATCTTAAAATATATTGATAAGTTAAAAGATGTTGATATTTCAGGGGCTGAACTTGTATCTGATGCATCTTTTAATATAAATGTTTTAAGAGCAGATGACCCTGTAAAATCCGGCGGTCCTGCAGTGACTTTAGTAAACGCACCCGAGAGGATTGATGATTTTTTTCAGGTCCCTAACACAATTAAGCCAAATTAAGCCCAGGCAAAGGATTTAGAAGAATGGACCTACAAAAACTTACCATACATGAGCTAAGTAAATTGTTGCAAGATACTGAACTTACATCTGAAGAGATTACAGAATTATATCTTAAGAGGATTGAAAAGCATGACAAAGAGATCGGGGCATATATTACCGTTGACAGAGAGTATGCTTTAAAGCAGGCACAAAGTGCAGACAAAATGATTGCTAAGGGCAAAGCATTCCCTCTCACAGGAGTGCCGGTTGCCGTAAAAGATCTGCTTTGTACAAAAGGCGTAAGAACAACATGCGGCTCCAAAATACTTGGGGATTTTGTACCTGAATATGATGCGACTATCATTTCTTTATTAAAAAACCAGGGTGCGGTTATCATAGGAAAAACCAATCTTGATGAATTTGCCATGGGTTCTTCCACGGAGAATTCATCTTTTCATTTAACGAAAAATCCATGGAACAAAGAACATGTACCTGGCGGTTCCAGCGGAGGATCTGCTGCTGCAGTTGCAGCAGGATTTTGTGTTGGAGCATTGGGAACAGATACAGGCGGTTCAATCCGTCAACCGGCTTCTCATTGTGGTGTTGTGGGGTTGAAACCTACCTATGGCAGAGTTTCAAGGTTTGGTTTGGTCTCTTATGCCTCATCTCTGGATCAGATAGGACCAATCACAAAAGATGTAAAAGATGCTGCTATTA
>JAIOSM010000414.1 GCA_021107575.1 Desulfobacteraceae bacterium
AGACTGAAAGAGATCAACTCTGAAGTAAAGGTTCTCCTTTCGAGCGGATACAGCATAGCCGGACAGGCAACAAGGATATTAGAGAGAGGTTGCAATGGTTTTATACAAAAGCCTTTCAATATTAATGAACTGTCAAAAAAGTTAAGGGATATTTTAGATTGAAGTAAAAATTTAACTTAAGGTCTGATGTTGTGCAGCAATTAGCTGTTACATGAACTTACAGGCTCGGCAATTTTTTTTATACTCTGACGAGTTCCATTAATGGCTCAAAAGTATATAATGCTGAGAATACGGATTTCATTTTTTCATAAAGCGTACTTATATTTTCTGCAATAGAAAGGTTTCTTATCGTTTGCTGTCCAACAGCTTTGAGAAAAAAAGAGCACCAATTTAATTGAGAATAAAAGATATAGTTCAAAACCATCTGTTTTTTATTTATTATTTAGTTGTATGGTACAATTGCCAGTGCAAGGTAAGCAGATCGGAACTGGGGTTTGTCGGGTTTTCAGGTACCTGTAATTGTTACTTCTATTTCACGCTTTCTGGGATGATTGTCATGATTGATTACAACCACCTGCTGCCATGTCCCAAGCTTTAATTTTGAGGACCGGACAGGGATGGTCAGGGATGGACCAATAAGAGCTGCCTGAACATGGCTGTGCCCATTTCCGTCATGCCATGCCTTTTCATGCTCATATTCCAGTCCTTGAGGGGCAATTTCATCAATAGCTCGTTTTAAGTCTTCAACAACGCCTGGTTCATATTCAATAGTTGTAACAGAACCAGTCGATCCAACAACAAAGATATTTACCATGCCGTTTTTAATGGCTGATTCGATTGCTATCTGGTTAATTTGACTGGTAATATTTTTAATGTCACATCCTGTTGCAAGGCTTATGTAGAGAGTATCTGTGTGTATTTTTAGTTCAGTCATGGGTATCTCCTTTTGTATGGTATTAATTATGAGTGTTTTGTTGTATTAATATTGCAGGTTTCTAGGGTATTAATCAATTGTTTTTATATGTTTGACACAGGTTTAATATTCAGGTAATACTTTTTACTTAGTAGTAAATTTAAAATTTAGAATAATAAATAATATGGGAGTTTGAAATGGCAGGTGTAAATAAAGCAATAATTGTCGGGCGGTTAGGAAGAGATCCAGAAATAAGGTATTCCCAGCAGGGGACTGCAGTTGTAAATTTCAGTATTGCCACAAGCGAAGAATGGTATGATAAAGCCTCTGGTGATAAAAAAGAAAAAACCCAATGGCATAGAATAGTTGCTTTTGGGAAGCTTGCTGAAGTCTGTGGAAAATTTCTTGCTAAAGGCAGACAAGTATATGTTGAAGGCAGGATTCAAACAAGCTCTTATGAAAAAGATGGACATACACATTATTCTACTGACATTGTAGCCAACACAGTCCAGTTTTTGGGAGGCAAACAAGATGGAGGCTCGGGAAGTTCATATGGAACTCAGAGTCAATCAGACTCGCAGGGCCAATCAGACTCTCAGGGCTTTTCAAACCAGCAGGACATGAGCCAGCCGGGGAATATGCAGGACGGTGGTCAAAATGGTGGTGGGGAGCCTGAAGACGACATTCCATTTTAATTAGGGAAAGTTAAAAATTCACCCTGGAATTATTTTCGGGGATGTTCTTTTCTCCATTGCTTTGGACTTTTATACTCTGACGACTTTAAAGACCAGATTCCTTTATGCCTGTTTTTTGCATCAACTTGGGCATTACGATAGAGTTTAACATTAATACCTTTTGCTGGTTTGCCTTTATATACTTCAGCCAGACCGGCTTTTAATATTTCAAGGTTAATATTTTTTTCATTTAAAAATACTTCTGCAAGCTGTCTGTTATATCCGCCAATACCATAGCTTTTTAACATTACTTTTTTATTTGCTACATGTTTTTCAAGAAATTTTTTAGCTTTTAAGCTGAATGGCTGGCCAGTATAAAATTTGCCACCTGTTTCCGGTGCATCAATACCTACAAGCCGTACCATAAATACCAGGTTGTACCCTTTAACCTTGATGGAATCTCCATCATAAACTTTGATAACTTCAAAGTTTCCTGTTTCTTGAATCTCTTTTGGAAAAAATGAAGTTAAATTTTCTTTTTCTTTTATTACTTCTATGTTTGATGCAGGTGTGGAAACATTAGAAAAGTGTTTTATACCATCTTTGTCTATCCAATAATATATATCAGCAAAACTCTGGGTTACAAAAAAGAATGTGATAAATATGAAAGGTAATATTTTTAGCACTTTTATTTGCCTTTTCAATTTATTCCTGACTGCATAGCAATACATGACCAGTTTTTTTCATCTTTTTCAAAAAAAAGGTTAAAATCGTTATTGGTGTACATAGTCACTAAATCATTTTTTTCATAGGTTCTGATTCCTGACATGATCAAAAGAGAACCTTTTTGGGACAGGCTGGCAATGCTTTTTGCAATGCTTTTTAAAGTTGGGTACCTTAAATTTGCAAGGATAATAGAATATTTTTCTTTTAGAGTTTTAATATCCATATTTGAAACCTGTATTTTATTCTCAAGGCCATTGAGTATAACATTTTTTTTTGCTTCAGCAAGGGAGTTGGGATCAATATCTAAGGCAACACAATTTGATATTTCGGTTTTGCAGGCTGCAATGGCAAGAACCCCGGACCCTGTTCCAATATCCAGCCCAATAAGGTTGTTAGCAGTTTGAAGTTTTAGCTGGTTTATTTTACCACAAGCGATTGCATGATCTAATGCCATAAGAGCAAGTCTGGTTGTAGGATGCCTTCCCGAGCCAAACGAGATGCCGGGATCTATAAATATATTTATATCATTTTTGTTATGTGTTGGTTGTAATCCGGCAGGTATCAGGATGAAACGATTTGTTACTTTTACCGGTTTATTAAAGGATAACTCTATATAGGTGGACCCGAAAAAATAAGTATAGGCAAGTTCTTTTTGTGCAATCAATTTTTTTATTGTTTTTTTTGCACTGGCTGATGAAACTCCTGTTTTTTTGACAATTGTTTTAATAAGACTTATGGGAGTGAGCCTTGATTCGGAAGCCTCAAGGGTTTCCAGAATTAGTTTTTTAGCATCACAAGGTTTTGTCATGACCTTCTTTTTTTAAAAGTTCTTTATACCAGCCTGAGAATTCAAACATGCCTCTTATTTTTTCATCACTGTTAATAATACCGAAACACATATCTAAAGCTCCCTGGGCAAATTCATTGGAATACCCATCATGGCTGGTCTGCTGTAAAAATTCTCTGATAAGCATTTGTGATGTACGTTTGGTTTTATCTTTTCTGATATCTATAGGGTCTTTAGGCTCTGCAAAAGGGTTCCAGTCTTCGTACCCTTTTTTCATGATCTGTTTTTGACCGCGTTTACCCATGGCATCAAATATCATTTTTTTCTTTTGTTCTATTTCCTGCGCTGTAAAAGTTTCCATTTTATTTGTTTGCTCCCTCTTTTGTCTCTAATCCGAGATATTCTTCGTTAAAGTTTGTAATTAAAGCCATTGATATTGGTATAAGCATTTCATGCATCTTAATATTTTTTGATTTTATTGCTTTTACCATTTCAGCGGAAATAAGCTGGAGTTGAGAATATATTTTATCAGTATTAACAGTAGGGTATTTCTCCCCTTCTTTAAAATTAGTTCTACCGCAGATATGACTCATACCGGAACTTGATGTAGGAATACCGTATATCCTGCATGTTATTGGTCTTGAGTCATACATGATGCAAAGATCATCTTCGCCTAAAAGAGGGCACCTGACTCGCTCTTTGCCCATTTTTGCAAGGAGTTCAATTTCATTTTTCCCTTGTTGTAATTCTTTCTGGATATTTCTTTTTAGTTTTGCAAGGACACGATCTGTTTTGGATGCGTTATCAATAATTTTCTGTTTTTCAGCACCAGAGAATTGTTCCTTAAATTTATGATTTATGTATAAAGCTTCTATGATTGTTACGTCAAAGATTGCATAGCAACAGTCACTGCATTTTTCTCTGCAGAATACTTCTTTGGGAAATTCATTTTTTACACGTTCAAAGATTTTATCAATCATTGCAACTGTTGCTCTATATTTTACAAAATGTTCTTTTAAGTCCGGGACCATGGTTTTATTCCTTTATTTTCCTATGCAAAAATTGCTGAAAATATTATCAAGAATATCTATCTCAGTAGTTTCACCTGTAATTTTTCCAAGAGCATTAATGCTATTTTTAATATCAAATGCAAGGATTTCTTCACTATGCTTGTTCAGCATGCCTTTTTTAGCTGATTCAAGATTGAACACAGCTTCTTTTAAAGTTTCTTTATGTCTTATGTTTGGGATGACGCTACTTAAACTTACATCCAAATCTTTAATAGATATATTTATAACCATTTTTCTAAGTTCATTAATTCCTGTATTTTTGAGGGCTGATATACCGATTTTGGGAATATTCTGAAAAGGCTCTGGCATGTCTGGTAAGTTCATCAGGCTTTTGTTTTTAGCAAGATCAATTTTATTAACAACAAAAAGAATTTTTTTGCCTTCCGGGATTACTTGATGAAGCTCTTTTTGTGAGACTG
>JAIOSM010000352.1 GCA_021107575.1 Desulfobacteraceae bacterium
AAATAGCAAGCATACTTAAGGAAAAAATTAAAGAAGAATTACAATGAAAATATCTATAGAAAATTTTAAATCAATTAAAAGTTTACAAAACTTTGAGATTAAACCATTCACTGTTTTATCGGGAGTGAATAGCTCAGGAAAGTCTTCTTTTATACAATTGCTATTGTTACTTAAACAGACGATCGAGCGGAACTCAGCTAATGAACCGTTTGTTTTGAGTGGTGACTATTATAAGGTTAGAGAGTTTATTGATATTGTTTATGACCAAAATTTGAAAAATAAGATTGAGATTGTTTTTGAGTTTAATAAAAGTGAAGTTTCAATAATCGGCCCCTCTGGAATGGACATGTATAATTATCTTGAAGATTATACATGTAAAATATTTTTAAAATTAGATTTTGCCAATGACACCATTATTGTGGATAATTTTAGTGTCAATATCATTTTACCCAATGATGAGGATAAAGACCAATTAACGAATTTCAAATATGATAAGAGTAGCAACTATAATCTCAAAACTAATACTGATTTTTTCGGTAAAGGCATCTCTTGGACTGAAGAAATCCAAGCAAAAGTCAACTTCCTTTCTTTTTATCCATTATATTATGAAATACAAAAAGATGAAAATTCAGAAAAAGAATTCGTAAAAATTGATTGGGTAAGGAATTTAATTAATTTATTTCTTCACAATATTTCCTACATAGGACCGAATAGAGAGCAACCCACTGATGAATATTCTTTTTCAAGAAATCATAGAAATGTCGGAATAAAAGGTCAGTATGTAGCTCAAGTTTTAGAAGAGTTTGCTAAAAGACCAACAAAATTTTATAGAGTTATTGAACAAGAAAATGGAATGTTCTATGAAGAAGATACTAAAACATTAATTGAGGCCGTCAAATATTGGATGTGTGATGTTTTGGATGTAGCAGATGATATAAAAGCTACTAAAATTAACGATACGTATAGAATAACATTGATTAATAAATCCGGTCTATCAATAAGTATCAAACATGTTGGCTTTGGTATTAGCCAATTATTACCAATTGTTGTAGAGGGTTTAAAGATGTCTGATAATGGAACTTTGATTGTTGAACAACCAGAAATTCATTTACACCCAAAGATCCAAAGTTCACTTTATGATTTTCTATATGGATTAACTAAACAAGGGAAAAAAGTAATAGTTGAAACACATAGTAGCCATTTTATCACACGTATGAGAAGACGTATTGCCGAATATGAAAGCAATGAAATGTATGACAATATAAGCCTGACATTTATAGAAAATGATATTTTCAGAACTATAGAATTGGATGATTATGGCACATTAGATTATTACCCAGACAATTTCATAGAGCAATCAAGCACAGAACTTAGAGCCATTGTCAAAGCCCAAATGAACAAACGATTAAAAAATAAATAATATGGAATTCAATACTGTCTTAGATATATCATCAATCATTTGGAATAAAGAAGATTACAATTCCAATACGAATGAATATTATAAGTTAATATATTCTGTTTCAATGCTTTTAGAAAAATTAAAAGAATCAAAATCAAAAATTTTGTTGCGAGATGAGTTGCTTGGTGAAATGATAAATGGTTTTCCTTTTGATAGATTGCCTAATAAATTTCATGCTTTTGGTGAAATAGTATATTTATTTTTAGGTAAGATTGGCTCAGAATTTATTACATATTCGGATAGTACTGTAACAGATATTGTTTCGATCCCTAATCAAATTAAGGAATACTATAATGATAAAACTAAAAATGAAGTAAGGTATTTGATTTTAAAAATTCATTCTGATGACTTTAAAAGTGTCTATTTTACATTTGAATATCTTTGGGAGGGGACTGATAACCTAACTACCCAAATTGGTGAAGAGTCGAAAGAATACAAAACGATTATTTCTGATAAAGAAAATGATCTAAATGACTTTTTTGGACAAATCAAACCAACATTTGAACATAATCCCAAACATGATAGGATTAAATCTGGAACTTATGAAGCTTCATTGAGTTGTTTTGATGGGACTGATACTGAAGTGCCTCAAATGTTACTTAATAATAGTATTAACAGTAATGGGATTTATTATAATTTTGATTCATTGAATGATGTATGGGTGGTATTTAGATGCCACTTAGATAACAAGTACCATGGTTATGACGAAAATGATCCAAATAAAATACCTAAAATAGTTCGGGGTAAATTACATAGATAACAGATGGAAGACTATAAACCACATATAGGAAAAAATGTTTTAGAAACACTGACATTGGGGATGTATGAGGATGCACGTTGCATATATCGTGAATATGTTCAAAATGCAGCAGACCAAATTGATGTGGCTGTTGAAAAAAAAATATTAGACAACAAAAGAGAAGGAAGAATCAATATTGTTATAGATAAAGACAAAAAAATGATTTGTATTGAAGATAATGCTACGGGTATAAAATCAGATGCAGTATTACAATTCCTTGGTGATATAGCTAATTCTCAAAAAGATGGGACCAAACGCAAAGGTTTTAGAGGGATAGGAAGGCTTGGAGGTTTAGGGTATTGTGAAAAATTAATTTTTGAGACAAGTTATAAAGGAGAAATAACAAAAAGCATCATCACCTTAAATGCGAGCCAGCTAAAACGCATAATCGGAGACAAGGCATATACAGATGATGCTGCGACTGTAATGAGCGTTATTACAACACTTAAAAAAGCAGAAGAAAAAATAGATGCCCACTACTTTAAGGTACAATTAAATAATGTAACGAATGAAGATCTTCTGAAAGAAACGAACGTAAAACATTATTTATCAATGGTTGCTCCTGTTCCGTTTAGTAAAAATTTTTTATTTCGAGAAAAAATACATTCTCATTTTAATAAAAAGAATATTAAAATTGATGAATATGATGTCCAATTGAGTATCAATAATGAAAAATTATATAAAGCTTATAAAAATGAAATTTTCAGTAAAATTGGTAGTAAGCCTATAAAAATAAAAGATATCGGATTTTTTGAATTAAACAATGAAGAGTATGACATAATTGCCGTAGGTTGGTATGGGATTTCAGACCGACTGAATTTTAAAATTCATAATAGTGATATAGAAAAAGTACTTCGACTAAGAAAAGATAATATTGGCATTGGATCGGAAACCACGCTAAGTCGTTTTTTCGGAGAAACTCGCCAAAATTTAAATTATATAGGTGAACTTTATGCAGTTAGTACATCATTTATTCCCAATGCAAGAAGAGACTATTTTAATGACAACAAAACCCGCCAACGTTTTGAACAAGAGCTAAAGGCTTTCCTCCCAACTCTTAGTGGATATACAACCAAATCCTCTGAATTGCATAATCGTTTGGAAGACATATCAGCATATAAAGAAAAATTGAAAAGTTTCAATGAGAAAGTTGAAAATAAAAAATTTACAAAAATAGAAATAAAGCATCACAAAAAGAAATTAGAAGAAAGTAAAGACCAAGCGATTTTTTCAAAAAATGTGATTCTCAAAATCAAACAAAAATCAAGTAGCGATAACACCCTGAAAATCATATACGATAATATTATTGGTGATATGGACATCCGAATTCATTCAGATGTAGATTCAAAAGAAGTCACCAATGGTGGGACTTATCCAATTACCCTATCACAGCTTACTGATAATGGAAAAACTTTAATAAAAGAAATATTTTTAATAATTGAACAAAACTTATCTTTAGAAAAAGCAGAAATGTTAAAAAAGAAGATAGCAGAACGCTATAATTAAATATGACAAAAAAAAAGCGAAGCATACTGCTCATAGAACCAGGTTACAAAAATAAATATCCGCCAATCGGTTTGATGAAAATAGCTACTTATCACAGGATGTTAGGTGATAATGTGATCTTTTATAAAGGAGATGTAATAGAATTCATTTTTAAACAGATTGCTTCTAATTGTATTAAAAAATTGAATGTAATAAGTAAAGAAATTAATTGGATTAAAAAAACTGAACTTATTGAAAAATTCATAAAAACAAAACAATCTAAATGTTTGAAAGAAATTTTAGGTGAAATTCCTGACATTTTCACTGAGACAAATAGTAAATTGCCATTATTGGAACTTTGGTTAAAACATTACTCAGATTTTTATAGGCAAAAAAAGTATAAAGAAGAGCCTCAATGGGATCGAGTTTATGTAACTACGTTGTTTACCTTTTATTGGAAAATTACCGTTAAAGCAATTCAAGATGCCAAAAATCTTGTGAAAGATATAAGCGAACTAAAAATAGGTGGTGTTTTGGCAACCGTTTTAGCCGATGATCTTAAAAAAGAAACAGGAATTACACCCCATAGAGGTTTATTAGATAAAGCAGGAGTATTTGATAATAACAAAATAATTATTGACGAACTACCCCTTGATTATTCAATTTTGGATGAAATTGATTATAAATATCCTGAAAACAATGCTTACTACGGTTATATGACAAGAGGTTGTATTCGTAAATGTCCATTTTGTGCGGTTTGGAAAATTGAGCCAAAATTTAACCCGTATATTCCACTTAAAGAAAAAATTAAAAAAATAAAAAGAGAATATGGAGACCAGCGGAATTTATTATTGTTAGATAATAATGTTCTTGCATCAAAGCAATTTTCACAAATAATACAAGAAATTAAGGAAAGTGGTTTTGTAAAAGGGGCTAAGTATACAGATCCAAATTATCTTGATATTGCAGTTTTAAATCTTCAAAAAGGGATTAATGATAGAGCATACATAAAAAAATTTTATGAACTGCTACATTACCTGTTAAACAAACTAAAAGGAGAAAGTCAGCAAGAGTTATATAACATACTTGATAAATTGGAATTGCTTAATATTAATACAGTAACAAAAAAGAATATTTTAAAAATTTATCCTGAAATAAAAGATACGTTTGAAAAATTTAGAAATAAATTGCCAAAATTAAGATATGTTGATTTTAATCAGGGACTTGATGCAAGGTTGTTAACAGAAGAGAAAATGCAGTTATTAAGTGAGATACCGATAAAACCACTAAGAATCGCATTTGACAATATGGAATACAAAGAAATTTATACAAAAGCTATTAAGTTAGCTGCAAAATACAACATAAGAACTTTGTCTAATTATTTATTATACAACGAGACAGACAAACCAGAGGAACTATATCAACGGCTGGAAATTAATATTCTTCTTTCAGAAGAATTAAACATTGATATTTATTCTTTTCCTATGAAATTCCATCCAATAGATGGAAAAAAACACCTCAATAGAGATTTTTTAGGTAAACATTGGAATAGAAAATATATTAGAGCGACTCAAACAATTTTAAATGCTACCAAAGGCAAGATAGGTAGAGGGAAAAGCTTTTTTTATAAAGCTTTTGGTAGAGATTTAGCAGAATTTGAAAAGATCTTATTGATGCCTGAAACTTATATACTTTATAGGTTCTTTTTTGAGGACTTTGGTTACACTGCAAAATGGTGGTATGAGTTTAATAATTTTGGTAGCAATGACAGGACAAAAATTATTAAAATTATTAAAAAGAATGAATTTAAAGAACTTGATAAGTCAGAATTAAGCCCTTCAATATTAGATTTCATACAAGAACATTATTTGGTTAGCCGCGAGGATATTAAAAATCCAAAGTCTAAATATTATAAAGAAAAACAAGAGTATGATGCATTAAAAATCCATTGCAAAAGCAAAACACATTTGCAATTAACACGAAACGATATGCAATCGGGAATTACAAAAGAGTATAGCTCGCCAACGCTATTGGGAAAAGAAAAGATAAAAGCAGAACAAAGTGTGTCACTCATTGGACAACAAGTACTCCAATTACAACCAAAGTGTTCAAATCATTCTTAGACGTTGCTCACACTATTTTTTAGAGCTGTTATAGCTTTTGTGGAGAATAAGGGGTTCCTTTCACCACAAATGTTGCGGGGTCATTTTTAGGTTGGAAAAAATATTAAATGTAATAATTATTTAAGGTGATAATGAAAAAAAATAGTCTCCCTATAGACATTGACCATGAACTTGAAGAGTTTAATAATGATGTTACATTTTTTAAAGATTTGATAGATGAGTTTTTAGTGCATGTTGAGAAAAGCATACCTGTTATGGAAAAAGCTGTTGCTGATAATGATGGTGAAATTTTGAAAAATGAAGCCCATGCAATAAAAGGAGGTGCTGCAAATTTGGCTGCTAATGATCTTTCAAAAATAGCCTGTGAGTTGGAAGAAATTTGTGAATCAGGCATTTTAAAAAACAGTTTAAAAAGCGTTGAGAAGCTTAAAAATGAGTTTCTCAGATTAAAAGAGTATGTCCAACATAATGATACTTTGAACTTGTAAGCCTGTCTGCAGTACTGCTAAATTTTAAATTGCCCCACTGTCTCTTTTAGTTCTTCTGATAACTTATTTAACTCATCTGAGCTCGTATCGACCTGTGAACTATTGTTTGACATCTTGTTTGATGTCTGATTCATATCGGCTATATCTTTTGTTATTTCATTTGCCACGGTTGAACTCTGGGTCACATTCTCAGTCACTTCCTGAATCCCCTGTGCAGCTTGACTAACGTTGGCAGCTATCTCTTTAGTTGTCACTGATTGTTCTTCTACAGATGCTGCAACGGTGTCTATCATCTCATTCACACTATTGATGTCAACAGTAATTTCTTCAATTTCAGAAACAGTTTCTTGCGTAGAGTTTTGAATACTCTGGATTTTTCCTTTAATTTCCAATGTTGCTTCTGCTGTCTGCCTTGCTAAATTTTTGATCTCACTTGCAACAACAGCAAACCCTTTTCCGGCTTCACCGGCACGGGCAGCTTCGATGGTGGCATTTAATGCAAGCAGGTTGGTCTGCTCTGAAATATCAGTAATGGTTTCTATAACCTTCCCAATATCCTTTGCAGACTTACTCAGGGCACCAATATTTTTAGATGCTTTTTTTGTTTGGGAAACAGCTTTGTTGCTTGTAGCACGGGTCTTCTTAGTATTTTCGGCAATTCCATTAATAGTCGAATTCATTTCTTCCGTTGCTGAAGAAACCATATTTATGTTTGTTGAAGATTGTTCGGCAGCTGCAGCTACAGATGACATATTAGAGCTCATTTCCTCTGCTGCAGTTGCAACTGTATTGGATTTGGCAGACATCCCATCTGCACCTGTAGACATTTCTTTAGAAATATTTAAAAGTCCGTTGGAAGAACTGTTAAGCTTTTTAGAGTTTTCTGCTATATCAGAAACAATACTTTGGAGTTTTTTAACAAATATATTAAACCATTTTGCTAACTCTCCAATTTCATCTTTAGTTTTAATTTCAAGTCTTTGGGTCAGGTCTCCTTCACCGGTTGCAATATCTTTTAACCCTGATGTAATTTGTTTTAAAGGTTTGGATATAAGATATTTGAATAAAAACCAACTGCTGGTAAAAATAAGAAAACAGCATATGGTTCCCAATAGCCATATTTTATTTTTGACTTGATTCTTTACATCTGCACTGAACTGCAATATGCTTGACCCGGTTTTTTTGACTGCTGTCTTATTTTTTTTGGAAACCGCAGCAAGAATTGTATCCATGCTGTTTTTGACTTTTA
>JAIOSM010000173.1 GCA_021107575.1 Desulfobacteraceae bacterium
AAGTATCTTTTTGGTATCTATAAGAATTCTATTTTTATTCTATCCTCACTGGAGACAATTGTCTGACAAGGACTTCCTCATCAAAAAGATCCTGAAGAAGATATGAATTAATCTTTTTTGAACCTTTCCCTTTAATGAGACACTTAAGTATTATAGAGTGCTTAGATAAGCATCAAATAAAGGTAATATTTTAAGTGGATAAAGTAACCTTAAAAGGAGGGAGAAATGAAAAATCAAAATACCATAAAAAGAATTACACAAAAATTGTTATTTGTTGCCCTGCTTTTATTACTATTACCATGTTTTGCTTTTGGAGCCAGCACTTCGCTACCTGATACAAAGGTTAAAGCTACTGCAAAGCAGCTCCGGGATGCAAAAGTTAAAAAAAGTCCGTTACAAAGACAGGGTGGTACGTTAGTAAATCATCAAGATACCAAACCAGAATTTAGAAGTGCAGAGATTACTCATCTTTTGATTGGTACAGAGTCATCAGGGAAATGGTATTGGGAAGCGACAATTAAAAATACGGGTAATGTAGAGCTTGACGGGCAACATGTAATTATACATGGGTACAAGATTTCTTATCCTCAAGCCCAAAATTCCTGGACACCGGCTTCAGGTAAAGTGATTGGACAGGGGAATATTTTGCCTAATCAAAGCAGGGTTATTAAACTGCGTTGGAATCGTTGCTGTATGACAGATCAACTTAAAGTCGAATTGCGAAATATAGTAACTAACAAAATTTTCGATACTAAAATTTTGACCTCCCTTGTTTACTCACCATCACAGTACATGCCTTTAGATGTTAGGGTAAAGCGAATTACATGGAATAATCCATCATGGCGGGCTGCCATAAAAAATTTCAGTAACTATACTGTCAAAGTCATAGTTGAGGGAAATCTGCGACGCGGAAGCTTTCCTTCCACGACTGCAGGTGTAAGTACAATTACAATTCAACCTAATAGCGAGGCTAATTCAATATGGCTGTACACGCCGGGAGTACAAAATGGTGATATACTAGGTGTAAGAATTCGTGTTGATATGGGTGGGAATAATTGTAATGAGCCTTTTAATAGCAAATGTAGAGCAAAAGGAGAGGGTATTGTAATACCAAATAGTTATACTTACTTTTAAACCAGTATTGGTCTTTAGGAATAACCTGATCTGGTAAAGAAAAAATGGACAGTTCTTTAAGAGTGTTTTATTAATAACTCAAGGAGACTGTATAATGAAAAGAAAAAGAAGAAATTACACCAAGGAATTTAAGGAAGAAGCATTAAAAGCTGCCATGAAAAATATGTTAATTAATCCAAATCAAGAGGTTGAAAGAAAGCTTCTTGAAGGATTTAATTTCAGTTTAAGACAAAAAAAGTTTATGCAAAAGAAATATAGATAAAATATTGAGAGTAGGAATAAATACAAAAAGACCGTTACCAAAAAGTGATCTTTCTTGATTATGATAGACATAAAATCATGTTGCATTTTCGTTTATTATTTGATTATATTCATCTCCCAGTAGTCATTTTTTAACTAAATCAGAAATTCTGAATACTTGCATCATTCTTGCGTTTTTAAATACTTTACAGTTCAAATAGTATCTTTAACTCTTAATTTATTGACCAAATTCTAAGCTTTGCCGTTGACAAAACTTGAATGTGATCCTCGGCGTGAAAATGTCATAAAACAATTCAGTACAAACTAGGGTGCATGCTTCTCACAGCATGGGTTAAACTAATCCATCAAAATTTATAATATGACATACTAAATTTTTTTATGGCAAATATTCAGATTAACAGCAACCGCAGGATGCATTTTCTTTGCCTTTTATCCAAACCTGGATAATATAAGTAGCTCAGCCTACACCCGGGCTTACTTCCAGGGCATTTGAAGGGCAGTTGTTCACGCATGCCCCACACTCCATGCAGGCATTAAAGTCGACAATTTCTGCCTTGCCATTCTGGAGTTCAAAAACATTGTGGGGGCATACTTCAGTGCACAGCCCACACCCGATACACTTATCCTGATCCAGTACCAGTGTTGAAACATCATCTATGTATCTTAAATTTTCCATAGTTTATTTTCCTGATTTAATAATTAAAATGCCGAATAAATCCAAAGACCTGTTGATAATAAAATAGATATTACCTGTACAGGGATAAATTGTTTCATTTCTTTTTCAACACCTGAAGGTGATGTAAACGGTGTAGCCCCGGTAAAATTCATTGATAAATTAGAACTTATTGCCATAACAAACAAAAATAGACTGATATACGCAGCAGTGCCTGGGATAGAGGATAAACTTAATAAGAATAGTATGGCAAAGGCAGAGCCTGATATAATCCCTTTTGCAGCAAATTTTTTAAACGGAATATATGGCAGCATTGCCGGGGTAAAAACAGCTCCTGCAAAAATTCCAACAAAAAGAGCAGGGATTAATATAACACCTCTTTGTATCGCATTTGAAAATGAAAAGATGTCAGGCCCAAATCCTGATAGCAGAAATAAAATTACAGTGGTAATAATAGCTGGTTTTAATACCACATTCAATTCTACTGGTGTAAGAATAAGTCTTTCAATAAAATCAAATGTAACCATTCTCATTTTTTTATCGGCTTTTCTATTATTTTCCAAAAAGAGAGGAATGTCTTTTGCTCGCACAGGACCATATACAACTCTGAAACCCGATTCTTTTTTTACCTCTCTTGCTGTGATTCCTGTTGCGCCCAATTGAGGAAGAATAACTCTTTTATGGTCAACCACTTTTTCAAGGGAAGAAAGTTTTATTCTTTTAACCAGTTCTTTTGTGGAGAATGTTCCTTTTCCGGCAGCACACCACACATTTACACCCCGGGTGTCTAAGACCAGAATCCAGGCATTAATATTATTCAGCTCTCTTCTTAAATGGTCAAAGGTAAGTTTGAAATTTGCCGTAACCAGAACCTCAGAGGTTTTATCAGGACTCCCAATACCATAAAGACCCGGTGCAATTTTGTAATTATCCCTGCCAATACCGGTTCTTACTAATATGGTAGCTTTAATGTCTTTTTTTTCCATTTTGGTTTTGATTTTTGGAATAGGACCGATATCAGTCGGGATAAAATTCTCAATAAATGAACAAAGCGTATATCCCGGTTTTTCATAATCTGCTAAAACATTTTTGGGTTCCACTCCACAGCAGGTTTGTGTATCGTTCATTGTCGGCATAATTGAAACACCTGTTGATTCTTTCATTTTTAACTCCATGATTATAAAGATTATAAATTTGCAACATAGTTTTTTAATTGATTCAATACATCAAAATCGACACAATAGCATGTTTTTGGTCCTTCAATTTCGCCGCGGACAATACCTGATTCTTTAAGCAATTTAAGATGCTGGCTGATGGTTGACTGGGAAAAGGGGAAAATATTTACAATTTCTCCACACACACAAGAATTAATTTTTATTAAATGCTCAACAATTTTTACCCTTGTGGGGTGTCCCAGTGCTTTAAAAATTTTTGCAAATGTCTCGGTATCCATTCTAAATTCAGGCATAAAGGTTATCTCCATATTCTAGTTATAGGGTATTAAGCCTATCCATCGTTTATCGTCTATAAACGATAATACTAAAAGAATATTCTGTCAAGCACATTTTTTTTAATCTTTAGGGGTGAGATAAGTTTTTAAGGGATTTTATTTTTCTAATTCTTTTTTTACTGCAAATCCTATTTTTTCAAATGTATAGGGCTTTTTAATATATTCGCCGGCACCTAGTTTTTGAGCTTCCTTAACTCGATCACTCTCAGAAAAACCACTCGTAATAATAGCTCTCTGTTCAGGATAAAATTCAAGAATTTGTTTATAGGTTTCGCACCCATCAATACCAGGGTCCATTATCATATCTAAAATTAAAAGATCTGTTGAATTTCTTTTCATGTAATCAACAGCTTGCTCACCGCTTGCAGCCAGTGTTACTAAATAACCTAGTTTTTTTAGCATGTCCGATGCAATGCTACGCTGTTCTTTTACATCATCTACAATCAGAATCGACTCTTTTTTACCTGCATATTCTTCCATTGCCCGGGCTGTTTTTTGTTTACATATTTTTTTTCTGGTGGCTGGAAAATAAAGCGTGAATATTGTTCCTTTACGCGGGGTGCTCTGGATATCAATATATCCTTTATGATCCTTTATAGTCCCCCATACCACGGCCATGCCCAATCCGGTTCCGCTTCTTCCCATTTTCTTTTTTGTGTAAAAAGGTTCAAATATTCTTTCTACATCCTCAGGGTCAATACCTGTTCCGGAATCAGATACTACAAGAGTAACATAATCCCCCTCTTTAATAGAATCATAGCCTTTCACTGGTTTATCAATGTATTGGTTTTGAGTAGAGATGATAATGTCCCCGCCATGAGGCATTGCTTCGGCAGCATTATTAACCAGATTCATGACAGTTTTGAATATATGCACACTAGAGCCCATAATATTTAACAAATTTGTGCAAGGCTTGTTTTTAATTATTACATCTGGGTGAAATTTTTTCAGTTTTTCACATTCAGGAGAGTTTAAATAGTTGTCCAGAATTCGATTCAAATTCATAACATCAGTAACAACAACCCCTCTTCTTGCCATGGTTAATAAATCCTCTACAATAGCAGCAGCTTTTTGCCCGGACTCCTGAATTTTTAAGACAGGTCCTCTTAAGGGGCTGTCTTCAGGAAGCTCCATCAATATTAAATCAGGATAACCTACCTGGGCACTCAAAACATTGTTAAGATCATGGGCAACGCCACCTGCCAGAGTCCCAATGGCTTCCATTTTTTGAGAATTATGCAGCTTAGTGGCAAGATTTTCATTTTCATTTTCTGTCTGAATTCGTGTCTGTATTTCCTGTTTTAGTTCTAGCCCGACCGTCTTTTCTTTTTGGAACATCTTGTTTATCTTATTGATGAGAACTGCTACGGAAAGGGCAACAATAGCATTAATACATATAAAATTCACTCCAATGACAATCCATAGAGTCGCTGCATCGGGCAGGCTCTCCATCCATGGAAATTTTTCTAAGTAGACAAAAAGGCTTAAAATTATCCACGTAGCAGCATTAATGCCAAGAGAAATCAATGCAGGTCCAATACCTAAAAGAACTGATGTCATGATGGAGAACATCAGTAGCCATAGAGGCCCTGCGCCTGCTGGGCCTATGGCGATCAGCAGCCCCAGGCCGAGAAAATAAAAAATAGTCAGTAGGCCCAGAGTTTTCTTTTGAAAAGAGAGCCTTTTAAACAGGAGAAAAAAGACAAATATCATGGTCAGGGTGTCAATAAAAATAATGCCATATAGTTTGAGTTTTACTGAGAAATAAATACTAGGCAGGTAAGCTAAAAATCCCAATGTGGCAAGACTCAGCACCAGGTAATGCAAAAGGCGCTGGCGAAAAAAGTCAAGGCCTTGCTTTTTTGAAACCGTGGGCGGCAAAAAGATAGATGTCAGTTTGTTTTTAATTTTCATTGATACCATTTCCGTGAATTATCTTTATAATATAGGAAATCGCTTCTTTTTTCAATGGAAGTGTAATAAGTATTTCGTTATTGATAATTTTTTTTGTATGCCTAAATTAAATGTTACGATTAAATATGAGAAATACTTGCAAAGAGGTAGATGTTGATGAAGGATAAAGTGGAGAATTTAAAAGAGTTGGACCATGTATTTAACTTCAGAGTCCCTTTAAGCTATATAGATATGGCTGGTGTACTTTACAATGGGAATTATTCCGGTATTTATGATCAGGCAAGGGATGCGTATTTAAGAGATATTGGTTTTTCATATATAAAACTTTATACAGAAGCACAATGTCACCTTTCTGTGGTC
>JAIOSM010000139.1 GCA_021107575.1 Desulfobacteraceae bacterium
ACGATCATGAATGCGATCCCATACTGACCAAAAGATTTATAGACGGTATTACGAATCTTAAAATAAAAGGGACAATCTTGCAAGTACCATGAGAAAATATTCAAAATCAATTCTTTGTTCAATTTTTATTATAATTCTATGTTTTGTCCCCGGGGATGAATTGCCTCAACCAGATTTAGAGATTTTATATCTTGATAAAATTGTTCATTTTTGCTTTTATTTTGTCTTAGCTCTTATTATTCAATATGAAATAAAAAATAAAATAAGGCTGAGAAATTATTTATTTATTTTTATATATGCATTGGTTTTGGGAGGTTGTATTGAATTAATTCAAGAAAACTTAATTGTAGAAAGAGGTGGTGATTTTTTTGATTTAATTGCAGATTTATCAGGTGCAATTTTTGGTTTTATTGTTTTTAAATTGTTCTTACGGTAAGATCAATCCATGAACCGTGTGAAAAGGGGCGTAAAGCTCTTTATATTTATTTTATCTATCCTTCTTGTCTTTACTGTTGGATATCAAAACCTTGAATACAACTGGCAGTGGTATAGAGTCCTGCCATATCTGTTTGTATTTAAAAATGGAGAATTTATAAAAGGCTTACTGCTTGATGGTCTTTTACTTACTCTTAAAATATCCTGTTTTGGTCTTTTGTTTTCTTTTATTATAGGGTTATTGTCTGCCTTTGCCAGGCTGTCTTCATCTCCTGTACTTAGATTAGTATCATGGTTCTATGTGGAAACTATCCGGAATACTCCGCTGCTTATTCAGATATTTTTGATGTATTTTGTAATTGCACCTGTATTTAATATCTCGGCTTTTTTTTCTGCGGTTATTGCATTAAGCCTGTTTGAAGGGGCTTACTCTTCAGAAATTATTCGTTCAGGTATCCTAAGTGTCTCAAGAGGACAATATGAAGCGGCTCAAAGCCTGGGGCTTTCAACTCCTGTTATTTACAGTAAAGTGATCATCCCTCAGATGTTGAGGCAAACTCTTCCCATGCTCGCAGGCCAAAGTGTCTCCCTGGTAAAGGACTCTGCTCTTGTTAGTACTATTTCTATTTATGATTTGACTATGCAGGGGCAGAGAATTGTTTCTGAAACATTTTTAACTTTTGAAATCTGGTTTACTGTAGCATTGTGTTATCTTATCATTACAGTAAGCCTTTCCTTTTTAATCAGGCGATTTGAAAATCGACTTAAATTTATTAATTAATTGAATATAAAAATCTATAATGGAGAGTTTTAAAGAGGAGAAGACAATGAAGAAAATTTTATGTTTGAGTGTTGTATTTTTGTTTTTAATTTCAGGCACAGTGTTTGCTCAGGAGAGTATTATTGAAAAAATTCAGAAGCAGGGAGTGATAAGAGTAGGGATGTCTACCTTTGTGCCCTGGGCAATGAAAGATAAACAGGGTAAGCTTGTGGGGTTTGAAATAGATGTGGCAAAAAAACTTGCTCAGGATATGGGAGTTAAAATTGAATTTGTTCCCACAGCATGGTCAGGTATTATCCCGGCACTTTTAACTGGTAAGTTTGATGTGATCATTGGCGGAATGGGAATCACTCCTCAACGGAATTTAAAAGTAAACTTTACAATTCCCTATGATTATTCAGGTATGTCTTTGGTTGCAAGCAAAGCTTTGGCCAAAGGGTTTTCATCTCTTGATGATTTTAACAAAAAAAATGTTACCATTGCTGCCCGGCTGGGCACAACAGCAGAACAGGCAGCTACAAAATATATGCCCAATGCAACATTGAAATTATTTGAGAATGAAAGCCAGGCTCTTCAGGAGTTACACCTTGGTCGTGTCCATGCAGTTGTCTCTTCTGCGCCTATGCCGGTATTCCATGCACTCAAGTTCCCTGATAAATTATTTGTTCCAATAAAAGAAAACTTTACCAAAGAACCCATTGGCTTTGCCATAAAAAAGGGTGACCATGATGCACTCAATTTTCTTAACAATTGGATTTTGAGCATGCATGCCCAGGGGTTTTTAAAGGAAACAAAAGAATACTGGTTTGAATCTAAAAAATGGGAAGACCAAGTCAAATAAATAAAGCTAAATAAGTTAATGGTAAATAATAAAGCCTTAAAATTTACAATTGTTGATATTGCAGTAATTATTTTTATTATTGCTGCAATATCTTTGTTCTTTTCACGAGTTAGCAGCGTCCTTGAGTATAATTGGGAATGGGATGCAATACCGCCTTATTTTTTGTATTTGGATGAAGTCACAGGGAAATTCAAAGCCAATATCCTTGTCAAGGGCTTTGCCATAACAGTAAAATTAAGTTTCTGGGCAACTTTTCTGGGATTTTTATTGGGAACTATCTCCGGTATCATGGGGGCTAAAGGATCGTTTGAGCAACGATTTATAAGCAGAACATATGTGGAAACCATCAGAAATATTCCTTCCCTTGTGCTGGTCATAATTTTTTATTATTTTGTATCCAGTCAGTTCCTGGATGCCCTTCACTTAGATAGTTGGCTAAGGAGCAGTTCCAGCACTATCCACCAGATTGCAGGTTTTTTATTTACAGGGCCTGATCAGATCAATGCTTTTATTTCGGCTGTTATTGCACTTGGTATTTATGAAGGTGCCTATGTATCAGAAATTGTTCGGGGCGGGATTAATTCCATACCGGAGAATCAATGGGAAGCCTCCTTGTCCATTGGCTTGACCAGGCAAAAGACATTTTTGCTTATCATCCTGCCACAAACATTAAGAAAGGTGGCATTCCCTCTTGCAGGTCAGTTCATATCCACTATAAAAGATTCAGCTATTGTCTCTGTTATTTCAATCCAGGAACTGACTTTCCAGGGGATGGAACTTATGTCAGCCACATTTTTGACGTTTGAAGTTTTGATTACTATTACCGGTCTTTATTTTATTCTGACCTTCTCACTTTCAAGCTCAGTTGCTTTTTTTGAAAAAAAATATGCAATAAAACAATGATGAGGAAGAATAGTTTTTTCTATGGCCCCATATATTCCAGATAAGATCCAAAGGTAATGATAATAGCTATAATGCAGGCAATAACAGGTGTGAAAAACCAGGCAAGCAGAATATTTTTTAAAGTATGAATACTTACCGTACTTGCACCTTTTATTATTCCAATGCCCAAAACGCTTCCTACTACCGCCTGGGAACTTGATACAGGCACACCAATAATAGTATAAATATGTATTGTAATACCAACAGACATTGAGACCATAAGAGCTGAAAATGGATCAAGGGATACAAGCTTTTTTCCTATGGTTTCCATGACAGGTCGTGAGAATGTAAGAATACCAAAGGCAATGCTTAAACCGCCAATAAGTGCTGCTTTAAAGATGCTTAAGGTTCCTGCACCCACAAAAACTGCTGTTACATTGGCCACATTATTTGCGCCAAGGGCATATGCACCGTATGAGCCTGAAATAATCAGACATATTCTCAACAATTGATCTGAGCCAAAGAGGCTGATTTTTAAATGATTGTAAACAAAAGCCATAATTTTGTATAAGATTATTGTGATTAATGCCCCTCCCACAGGCGTTGTAAACCAGCAGATAAATATTTTACCAAGGCCTGCAAAGTTTAGCTGGCTGTTAATTATACCAATGCCGATAATAGCTCCGACAACAGCCTGGGATGTGGATACCGGCAATCCTAAAAAAGTCATGATACTAATTGTCAGCGCTGCTGCAACTGAAGATATAACAGCCTGGGAAATATTAAAAGAAGTTAAGCCTTTTAAGGTCTCTATCCCTGCCTGGCCTGCTATCAGGGCTCCTAAAATCACAAAAATTGATGCAAGCAGAGCAGCTGTCCAGAATTTTATCATTCTGGATGAAACAGCAGCTCCGAAAATATTTGATGCATCATTGGATCCAAGAGACCACCCTAAAAAAATACCGCCAAGCAGGGAATACATTAAACCATCCTTTTCATACTTAAAATATTAACCATTTTTGATACTCTGTCTGCCTGGTCAGAGATATCTCCCATGCAAATAATCAACTCTTTGAGCTGGAGCTTAATAAAAGGATCAATATTTGATGCAAATGTTTTTTGTATCAGCCTTTTTTCAATGTAATCACAATGGCTTTCATATTTATCAATAGTATTCATAAAAGTTCGTGTGCCTTGTTCTTTTTTGATAAACCCTGTCACCTGTTCAGACAGGGTTGTACACGCCTCAAGGCTTATTTCAATAAGTTCCTTAATATCTTTAAAAAACTTTTCAGGGATAACAAGCTTCTGGTATTTAATCATGAAAAGAACAATTTCGAGGTATCCGGGTATTTTATCCAGACTATGAAGAAGGTTCATGATATCTTCCCTTGAGTCAGGGATTAAAACCTTGCTGTACATAAGATCATTAATCTCATCAATAATATCATCAGCTTTGGACTCATATTTATCAGTCTGTTCTTTTAGAAAGTTAAATTCCTCACAAAGGGGTTCGCTGATACATGAAAAGAGGGCCTTTTCAAAATTTTCACATATTAATTGAAAATTTTCAAGGTACTTGTATATCAATTCTTCTACCCTGTTTTCGTTTTTTAAAAAAAATTTAAACATGCTTCCCTCCTTTCAGATGCCCTGGTCTGTCTTAGGTAAGCTGGCTTATCTATAATGTCCACTCCAGTCCAAGTTCTAAAATTTTACCTTTTCCCGGAGTACCATTTTCATCCC
>JAIOSM010000202.1 GCA_021107575.1 Desulfobacteraceae bacterium
TCTGGAGTCGTGGAAGTTCCTTTTGGGACAACACTCAGAGAGCTTGTTTACGACATAGGTGGTGGGGTCCCAAACGGGAAAAAACTCAAAGCAATTCATTTTGGTGGACCTATGGGAGGTTCTATCCCGGAGAACTTACTTGACACTCCTTTGGATTTTGATGAGCTTTCAAAACTTGGAGCTCCGATAGGCGCAGGTGGATTGTTAGTATTAGATGAAGATACCAATATGGTTGAAAAAACCAGGTTCTTCCTTGATTTCCTTGTTAATGAGTCATGCGGCAAATGCGTTCCGTGCCGTGAAGGCATCAGGCAGATGGCTAAGATTTTGACTAGAATTAGTGAAGGAGATGGAAAAGAGGGAGACATTGAGCTTTTGGAGGAGATAGCCGAGGTAGCTGGGGCAGCCTCTTTATGTGCATTGGGGAAAACGGCTTCAGATCCGCTTTTAAGCTCGCTGCGCTACTTCAGGGATGAGTATGAGGCAAACATCAACCAAAACGAAAACGTCGAGTAGATGAAATGCCAGGCAAAGAACTTAAGACTTATAGTTAAAGAGAGTATAATATGATTAAGGAAATTCTTTTACGGATAGACGGAAAGCAAGTTAAAGCAACAGAAGGAATGACCGTTTAAGAGGCAGCCCAAAGTGTAGATATATTTATTCCTACACTCTGTCATCATGAGAAATTAGAACCTTATGGCGGGTGTCGGCTTTGTATAGTAGAAGTAGAAGTTAACGGCTGGACAAAGCTCGTTGTTTCCTGCGTTTATCCGGTAGAAGAAAATAGAATTGTCAGAACCAGATCTGAGAAGGTAGATAGATGTCGTAAAATGATCTTGGAGCTATTGATGGCTCATGCTCCGGATTCTCCTCAATTACAGGCTTTTGCTAAAGAGTATGGAACAGATAGAGATCGTTTTGAAAAAGAAGCCTCATTTTGTATCCATTGCGGTCTGTGTGTAAGATATTGTGCTGAAGTCAAAAAGAAACATGCGATTGGATTTATTAACAGTGGAGCAAGGCGTGAGATAAGTTTTATTCCGGAAATAGCCGCAAAAGAGTGTCCTGACTGCAAGGAATGTTTTCCGCTTTGCCCTACATCGTATCTCCAGGCAGTTTATGTTTTAACTGAAGCCCTTGCATTCCCCTCTTCTTCTTCCAAATCCAAGCCAGAGGAATAAAAGCAATTGAGTGCAGGGAAAAATACTGATTTTTATCAAGCACTTAGATATAAAAGAGGCGTTTTTAAGAGTACTTCTCTCGAATTAATTGGAGAGGAACCACTTTTGATTCGTATCGATAAAAAACCTTATTCAGTAGTTATGAGAACACCTGGGGAAGAGATATTCCACGTGGCAGGATTCTGCCTTGGGGAGGGGATAGTAGACTCTCCGGATGATTTTTTGAGTATAGGATATTGTAAAGATGATGACCCAAATGTCATTGATATCTGGCTCAAATCTGAAAGACAAGAAAAAATTCATGATCTTCTTGAAAGAAGAGGTTTTGTCAGCCAGACCAGTTGTGGTATCTGCGGTAAAGAGATGATCAAGGACCTTTATCAGATTCTGACTCCGGCAGAAAATGGCTTTGAAGTTGAAATCAACCGTGTTTTTGATTGTGTTAACAAGCTTTCTGAAAATCAGAATTACTATCAGACAACCAGGGGCTCCCATGCTGCAATAATATTTGATAATAATTTGCGAATGGCCTCTTTTGCAGAAGATGTAGGCCGGCATAATGCACTTGATAAGGCAATCGGGAAAGCCTTTATGAATAAAAAGTTGTTAAAAGCAAGCATTCTGGTCCTGTCTTCAAGGATAAGTTATGAGCTGATTCAAAAAGCTGCGAGAGCTCGGTTGCCGATAATAATCAGCAACTCAAGACCAACCACCCTTGCCGTTGAAATGGGACGGGCCCTTAATATGACTCTTGCTTTTCCTGTTAAGGGATCTGAATTAGTAATAGTTTGCGGAGAAGAACGTATAGTAAAGGCAGAATTGTAAGGTAATAATTTATTTAAAAATGACTGAATTTAAAAAAATAACCCAATAATTTAGGAGGATACATTGAAAATTCTCACAACAGTAAAAAAAGTAGTTGATGTGGAATTGAACATCCGCGTGAATGATGGTGCCATTGTGGAAGACGGGCTGCAATATGTTATTAATGCCTGGGATGAAAACGGAGTGGAAACCGCAGTTCAACTTAAAGAAAATAACAGTGCAGAAACAACCCTGGTCAGTATTGGGGGTGATGACAATGCTGATATGATCAAGAAATGCTATGCTATGGGAATTGAAAACGGGATTCTCATTGATGATCCGGCATTGGCTAATGCTGATTCGTCTGTTTTTGCAAAAGTATTACAGAAAGTTTATGAGAAGGGTGAATATGATCTGATCATCACAGGAAAACAAGCCCAGGATACAGATAATGGTCAGGCAGGTATTATGCTGGCAGAATATCTTAATATACCTTGTGTAAGTAATGTAGTTGCAATTGAAGTTATGGATGACAGCCATGTTAAAGTCTCAAGACTTGGTGATGCCGGGACTGAAATTGTAGAACTTGAATTACCTGCTGTAGTAACAGTTAGTGATAGTATTAATGAACCTCGCTTGCCTGCAATGCGCGGTATTATGATGGCAAAGAAAAAGAAGATTGAAACAATGGACTTAAGCGCCTTAGGTACTTCCATTGATGATCTGGGAGGAGCTGATCTGCAATCAGAAGTTGTTGAATACATGCAGCCTGAAGCTCGTAAATCCGGCCAAAAATTTGAAGGCGATGCTGCTGAAATCACAGCAGAGGTTGTTGGTCTTCTTTCCAATGAAGCTAAGGTTTTATAATACTAACAGTATCCATACAAGGAATATAATATCATGACAAAAATACTCGTAGTAGCAGATATCAAACAGGGTGTGCTAAAAGGCAGCACATCTGAATTATTATCAAAAGCCAAAGCTCTTGGCGCAGAAACTGCAGTAGTTGCTGTTGGATCAAATATTGAATCTTTGACTGCAGATTTGGCAAATGCAGGATCAGACACGCAATACATTGCAGATGACGCAAGCCTTGAATTGTTCTCAGCAGGTCCTTTTACATCTTGTGTTGTTGATGCTGCAAAACAATTTGAAGCAAATCTTATCTGGTTTGGATTTTCTGAAACAGGAAAAGCTGTTGCACCAAGAGTTGCTGCTCAGTTAAAGGCTGCATGCGCTACTGAAATTACAGACATCACTATTGATGGTGACAATGTTGAAGTGACCCGACCTACAACTGCTAATAAATTAATCCAGCGTATTAAAGTAAATGCCAGCCAATTGGTTGCAGTAGTGAGAGCAGGAGCATTTGAAGCAACCGAAGGTATCACCGGAGCTGAAAATGCAGTTAAACTATCTATCCCTGAAACAGATTTAAAAGCTATTATCAAAGAAATTATTGCAGAAGCAGGTGATGACATTGATCTTGCAGATGCTAACATAGTTGTTTCAGTAGGACGTGGTGCCAAAGATCAGGCAGGTATTGATCTTGTAAAAGAACTTGCTACAGATCTTGAAGCAGGATTTGGTTCTTCCCGTGCATTAATTGATGCAGGCCTTATGCCCCATGCTAAACAAGTAGGGCAGACCGGCAAAATTGTTGCACCGACACTTTATTTTGCAATCGGTATCTCAGGGGCAATTCAGCATCTTGCAGGAATGAACGGCTCAAAGGTAATTGTTGCTGTTAATAAAGATTCTGAAGCACCAATATTTAACGTAGCTGACTATGGTATTGTTGGAGACCTTTTTGAGGTTGTTCCAATTCTTAGAGAAGAGATTAAAAAAATTAAAGGATAGTAAATTATGAATCCCCTTTTGATGTCTTTACTGCTTATTATCGGCTTGGGAATTTTTGGTCGTACAATGTACTATAAGATCCAATTATTATTGGCACTTGGACCAGTGGACCCGGCCAACCGTTTCAATAATATTGTAGAACGACTTAAAAACCTGGTTATTCTGGCAATCGGCCAGAAGCGCCTGGTAGGAAGAAAAAGAGAGTGGATAGCAGGTATTATGCACGCTTTTATCTTCTGGGGATTCTGTGTCCTCTTAATCCGTAGTATCAGTTTATATGGAGAAGGCTTTGTAAAAGGTTTTCAGTTGCCGATTTTTGGTCATGATGGTCTGATAGGATATCTTTATATTGCCTTAAAAGACATTATGGAAGCACTTGTTTTATTTATGGCAGCTTATGCTATTTTCCGCCGTGCAGTTTTAAAACCTACACGGATGCACAATACATGGGAAGCTTATTTTGTCTTGGTCATGATTGTGGTTTTGATGATTTCTGATCTGATGCTGGATGGCGCCCGATACAATTTAATTACCTTATTTAATAACCCGGATCATCTTTATTTTTTTAATAATCCGAAATTCGGTTCTGAGTTTATCTGGACACCGGTTTCTGTGGGAGCAGCATCTCTCATTAAAGGATTGAGTGCAGAAACTACAAGCTGGGTTTTAACTATCATGTTCTGGATACATATAACTACTCAACTGGTTTTTCTTAATTTTTTACCTCTGGGAAAACATTTTCATGTAATTACAGCACTTCCCAACGTCTTTTTAAAGAGTCTGGGTTATCCCCATGAAAAAGCTGCTGTTCTGGACTTGGAAAATGAAGCTGCCTGGGAAGATGAAACTCTGGGACTTAATCATATCCATCAGCTGAACTGGAAACAGGGACTTGATTTATACACCTGTACAGAGTGTGGACGATGTAAGGATGTCTGCCCTGCATATCTTACTGATAAACCTTTAAGCTTAAATGAGTTTAATGATGATTTAAAAGCAGAGCTTTTTAATAATTCAGCCAATGTTATCAAAAGAGCAAACCTTGCTGCAAATCTAAACGGAAACGGTGATGCAGAAGACATCGAAGCAATTAAAACTCAGATGGCTGAGCTGAATAGCGAAAAATCACTTGTCGGTGATATAATCTCAGAAGATACTCTCTGGGCATGTACAACCTGTCGTGCCTGTGAACAAGTTTGCCCTGTTACTATTGAGCATGTCCCACGAATAATAGCTCTTAGACAGGGACAGACCCTGATGGCGGAAGCCTACCCAAAAGAGTTAAATGTTGCACTTAAAGGACTTGAGCGTAATGGTAACCCCTGGGGTATAGGATATGACAAACGTGCTGACTGGGCAGAAGGCCTGGATGTTAAAACAATGGCTGATGATTCAGATGTTGATTACCTTCTCTGGGTTGGTTGTGCAGGTTCCTTTGATGACCGAACTAAGAAAGTAACAACAAGCCTTGTTAAAATACTTCAAAAAGCCAATATCAGTTTTGCAATCCTTGGTACAGAAGAAAAATGTACCGGAGATTTTGCAAGAAAAGTTGGTAATGAAATGCTCTATCAGATGATGGCCGAAGAGAATATTGCAACCTTGAACAACTACAAGGTTAAAAAGATAATCGCAGCTTGCCCGCATTGTCTTAATACACTTAAACATGACTACCCTCAAATGGGTGGGAACTATGAAGTAATTCATCATACAGAGTTTATAGACCAGCTTGTAAAATCTGGTAAGATTACTCTAAACAAATCATTTGAAGGATCGCTTACATATCATGATCCATGCTATCTTGGACGATACAATGAAATTTATGATCAACCAAGATCACTTCTAAACTCCGTAGCAAAAGATGGTTTAAAAGAACTTGACAGACACGGCAAAGAAAGCTTTTGTTGTGGCGCAGGCGGTGGAAGAATGTGGATGGAAGAGACAATTGGTAAAAGAATCAACAATGTAAGAGCCCAGGAAATAGTAGATAAAAAAGCCTCAACCGTAGCAGTAAGTTGTCCTTTCTGTTTAACCATGATTGAAGACGGCATGAAAGAACTTGCCCAGGAAGAAAATGTCAAAACACAAGACATAGCAGAACTGGTAGCAAATAATATGGCGTAAGCTTTTCAAAGCAATACATATAAGCCCTTGAATTAAAGTGGAAAGGATTCCTGTAGTTAAAGGTCAGGCAATGCCTGCCTATGATCCCAGGGCTGTTCAGGGAATCGGTGTTACCTATGCGACCTCAACAATGGGTGCTGACTATACAGCCGGATATGCAGTAGCAACCAATATTCTTGGTGTAGGCGGAAGTGTTGATGCTCTTAAACCTGAAGGGCAGATAGAACTTTCAAAAAATCTCCAGATTGTCACAGCAGCTATTGATGCAACCGGCATGTGTCTGTTTGTTTATAGCCTTTCCTGTTCTTGATCAGCCTGAAATCTTCCAGGCCCTTGTTGATATAATAAACGGCTTTTTCGGTCTGAGTCTGACTGGAGATGATGTGACTGCGCTTGGAAAATTGATTTTTAAAAACGAAAAAAATTTTAATGAAGGCGTAGGTTTTACCTCCAAACATGACAGGCTGCCTGAGTATTTTAAAAAAAGGAATGATAACCTTAAAATTATTTAATTTACTTGTCGCGGAAATAGGGCCTGCCTTTCTTGAAAGAGGCATTTGGGTTAAGACCGGAATTATGAATGACTTGATTGAGGGGAAAGAAGCAAGCTTATAGACTATTTTTCAATCTGTAATAATTGATGGACAGACGACCGATTCGGATGAGTTAAGAAATTTGTAATGGGATGACAGCCCAGAGCTTATTCATGTTTTTGTTAAGTTCGTTATCATTTATATTCTGATTAATATTCTGGTCAGAATATGATGATAAATCTGTAAGGTGGCTATACATGATATTTCTCCTACGGCTTTTATTAATTTCGTTGATTTAATAAATATTATCGACAAGCCGGAAATAAAAATTAAATAAGTTATTTTTGGTTAGCAATTATAGGTAATATCAATTCCCTTAACTTATTTTTTACCACCATACTATTGACCTGAAATCATTGTTTGAGTATTATTGGGTCACGTTAGAGGGCTTTAAAAAATAATTATTAATGAATGATAAAGACTGAGAAAATTTTAAAAAAATTGAAACATGAGTGATTTAAAAAAAATTTTAATTATCGATGATGAACCGTCGATTTGTAGTGGATGCAAAATGATTCTTTTGGAAAATGGGTATGATGTTGATATATCCTTTTCCGGTAAGGACGGGTTTGAAAAGGTTTTGCAGGAGTCATTTGATTTGGTTCTTTTGGATATCAAGTTGCCTGACGTAAACGGCATTGAAATTTTAAAAAAAATCAAAAAGGAAAAGATTGATACTTGTGTAATTATTATGACAGGGCATGGAACCGTTGACAATGCAGTGGAAGCTATGAAAAATGGCGCATTTGATTTTATTACAAAACCATTTAATGAAAAAGAACTTTCCAAATCCATATTTAAAGCATTTGAAAATAGAAAACTTGTTCAAGAAAATTTGTTTTTAAAAAAACAACTTTACGATAAATTCAGTTTTGATAATATAATTGGGGAAAGCCCATTGATGGTTGAGGTTTTTCATAAAATAGAACGAGTTGCACCATTGGATAGTATAGTCTTGCTTGATGGTGAGAGTGGTACGGGAAAAGAGTTGTTTGCACACGCCATTTATGCTCATAGTAAAAGAGCCACAGCTCAGTTTTTGGCAGTAGATTGCAATACTTTTTCTTCTTCGCTTATGGAAAGTGAGCTGTTTGGTCATGTTAAAGGTGCTTTTACAGGGGCGGACAAGACCATGCCTGGGATTTTTGAGATTGCCTCAAAAGGAACTTTATTTTTAGATGAGGTGGCTAATTTAGATATGGATATTCAAGGTAAGCTTTTGCGGGTTTTGGAAAATGGTGAATATAAAGCTGTTGGTTCCAATCAAATAAAAAAAACAGATGCCCGGGTTATTGTAGCTACAAATATTGATTTAAAACAGATGGTAAAAGAAAAAAGATTTCGTCAGGATTTGTTTTTCCGTTTAAATGTATTTCCAATATATATCCCGCCTTTAAGGGACAGAAAAAATGATATCCCAATGCTGGTATATCATTTCCTGAAGAGATTTTGTCGTAAAACTGGTAAGAAAATATCCGGGTTTTCCGATGATGCCTTGGAAACCCTTATTAATTTTGAGTGGCCCGGCAATGTCAGACAATTAAAAAATGTTGTTGAAAGACTTGTAATCATGTCTGATAAAAGCCAGGTAGATCAAAAATTGTTATATGATAATCTGGGAATCAGGCAAGAAGATAATTCTACTGATGTTCCTATACCAAAAAATCTTGATGAACTAAAAACCGCAAAAAAACTCTTCCTTGAAAACTATTTCAGCAAAACTGAAACCTCTTTCCTAAAAGAGGCTCTTTCAAAAACTGATGGCAATATCACAAAAGCCGCAAAAATGGTGGGCATGCAACGTTCTAATTTTTCAGCCTTAATGAAAAAATACAATATGAAATATTCTAAAGATTTAGGCCAATAGATTTTTAGTATATATTTTTTTATACTAGTATATATTTTTTTATACAATAGTGTGCATTAGCCTTATTTGTTGCACCTCTTCCTTTAAAACTGGTCATCAATTTTTTGTTTTGTATATAGTTTTTTATACGAAATACAAATCAAATCTAATATCGTTTAAATTTAAAAAAGTATAGTTTGTTATATAACCTGCTGTTTTAATTCTAAATAATTTTTTCTAATATATTTTTTCAATTTGTGGCATGACATATGCAGTTTAGGCTTGTGAATTGTATTTAATAATAAAATAAAGAAAGGAGACTGTCATGATAAGTTTACAAGAAGCAAATATAAGTGAGAATACCATACCTCCACATATATTGATTATGGAGGACGATTTAAATGTTGCAAAAGGTTTAAAAATGATTTTGGACGAAGAAGGATATAATGTCGATCTTCAGGGCACAGGTTCTGGTGCAATGGATGCCATGGCACAAAATGATTATGACCTTCTTATGGCTGATTTACATCTTCCGGATATTGATGGTATGCAGGTTGTTAAAAAAGTGAAAGAAACCAAACCTGAAACAGAAGTTATTGTTATAACCGGCTATGCAACCAGTAGTTTGGCAGTTGAAACTATGAAACTAGGAGCTCATGATTTTATCGCGAAGCCATTTACTGAAGAACAGATCATATCGTCTATTGAAAGCGCTCTTGATCAAAATATTTCTAAAACCATACAAGATGTTGAACTTGACATT
>JAIOSM010000298.1 GCA_021107575.1 Desulfobacteraceae bacterium
ACAATTATGACTCCTCAGACAACCTGATATCCCTGATTGATGCAGAAAGCAACACTACAATTTTTGAATATGACAAAAACAACCGTCTTGTAAAAGAGATACGCCCCATGGGCCAGGAGACAAACTATACCTATGACAGCCTTGGTAACCTTGTCTCAAAAACAGATGCCAAGAATCAAAAGACCCAATACATTTATAATGATATCGGAAGATTAACTGATATCAAATATTATAAAGTCTCAACAGATACAGCGCCTGAAAAGACAGTAACGTTTACATACAATAAAACAGGCAACTTAACAGCATACAACGATGGAACTACCCAGGGTACATACATTTACAACACCCTTGGCCAAAAAGTATCAGAAGCAGTCAACTTTGGCATGTTTACAAAGACCAATACTTACTCTTATTTTAAAAACGGACTGAAAAAGACTTTTACAGGTCCTGACTCAATCACCTATGGATATCTTTACAATGCAAATCAGTTGACCGGCATCCAGATACCTGATAAAGGTTTTATAACCATTAACGAATACAAATGGAACAGACCAAAGTCCATGACTTTACCCGGTGGAGCAACAAAAACCTATGAATATGATCCATTAATGCGAACAACCTCCATCATCTCAAAAGACCCTGGAGATAACACGCTGTTAAACTACAATTACACCTTTGATAACATGGACAACATAACCACCAAATCAACTGATCATGGTGATTATGCCTATGATTATGATGATCTTTACAGGCTCACAGCCACTGACAACCCTGATGTTCAAGTCCCTTCTTTAAATGACGAAGCCTTTACCTATGACAATGTCGGCAACCGCCTGACATCAACAGAGACAACCAATCCATGGGGCTACAACAATAACAATGAACTCAGCGGCTATGATGACACAAATTATGAATATGACAGCAACGGAAACATGATAAAAAAGACTGTTGCAGGAACCATCACAACCTATGTCTACAACACAGAAGACAGACTCACCCAGGTCTGGGATGGGGAACCAGCCACAGGAACCTTAACAGTTGAATATTATTATGACCCGTTCGGAAGAAGGCTATACAAAGATGTTAGTGGAATCAGAATATACTTCCACTATGCTGATGAAGGACTGATAGCTGAGTTTGGCGCCACAGGAGCAGAAATAAAAAGCTATGGTTACAAACCCAACTCAACCTGGACATCTGATCCGCTGTTTATGAAGGTTGGAGAAGAATATTACTTCTACCAAAATGATCATCTGGGTACTCCGCAGAAAATGACAGCAGGGAATGGTGAGGTTGTTTGGTCAGCTAAGTATAATTCTTTTGGTGAGGCAATGATAGAAATAGAGACAGTTGAGAATAACCTGAGGTTCCCTGGACAGTATGAAGATGGAGAAACAGGATTGCATTATAATTACTGGAGATATTATGATGTTAAAGCTGGTAGATATATTAAAACTGATCCAATAGGAATCTCTGGAGGCACTAATTCTTTTTTATATTCGAATCAAAATCCAATAACTGTAGTTGACCCTTTTGGGCTGATTTGTAATATCGAAAAAATGCCAGGAGTTGGTTCTATGGTCGGTGAAAGCTGGTTTGAATCTCAGAAGGTTGGATATTATGGTGCACTGATAAGTAAAATAGCATGGGAAATTTTTAAAATAAGAATGAAAGTTCTGCCAATTCCTATTACTAAAATAGAAGAAAAACAATCAATGTTTAAGTATAGAGTACGGTATACTCAGTATGAACGGTATTTAGTCGTTACTCATTATTTTTATGTATGCTATGACGATTGTACAAAAGAAGAAATTTCTAGAGAATATAACGGTTATACACCCTCTAGTAATACACAGAAAGTAATTGTAGGAGCCTATGAAGTTGATAAATATATTGGCATCCCTGATAAAGAATTTAATAGAAATGATGATGTTGATCCACTCATTATTCGGGGGTATTAAATAATGGCCTCAAAACAAAAAATATCAGTTATACTGTTCAGCATAATATTCTTTATAAGCATAGTAATTAAAATAGGTGTTTGGGACAATCCAAATACTTTGTGTATGATTGCTGAAGGATTCGACCAGCCCTCTACAAAATTTTCTTTTATTATTAAACGAGTATATAAAATATCTCAAAGGAATGATTTTGACAATAAGATAATACAATATTTAAGAGATGGAGAGAATACCCATCTTTATGATATATACATTAGGATTTTAGGTGTAATGGGATCTAAACAATCTTTATCGTATCTTAAGAAAATGTATTTAATGCATCAAAATAATAAAAACAGCAGAGCAACTTTATTTAATATAATCAGAAGTATTGGTATGATTGGAGAAAATGAGATTATCCCTTTTTTAGAAATGTTACAAAAAAAACAAAAATCTTTCAATGTGCTTGTACCAGAAGCAAATATAGCAACCGCAATATATTTAATAACTGGAAATAGTAAATATTTTTTTATCAACAGCTTTGGTGTTAAACAAAGGCTTTATCTTACAAATGAGATAAGTGAAGCAAGGAATGTAATTATAGAAAGCAGGAACAGAAATAGGACATTTAAAGAGATGTTAATTTTAGAAAAAATGTATTGCCCTGATAGTAATTAGACAACTGATCCGCTGTTTATGAAGGTTGGAGATGAATATTTTTATTATCAAACAGATCATTTGGGGACACCTCAAAAATTGACAGTAGGAAATGGGGAGGTTGTTTGGTCAGCAAAATACAATTCTTTTGGTAGAGCTGAGGTCGATGATGCATCCACAGTTGAGAATAACCTG
>JAIOSM010000177.1 GCA_021107575.1 Desulfobacteraceae bacterium
ACTGTTCGTGCAAGGGCGTTCCCAATACAATTACAGCGCCCATGCCACCCAAGGTTATCCCGAAAAGTCCATACGGGATTTCGATCTGGGAAGCAGTTCTTTTAAATAAAACTGTTTTCCCCTATAAATAAAGGAATTATCGTTGATATTTATTGAAAATATGTAAGTTTTTGATTTGGTCAGCTATGCTGAAATGGTTCGGTGGGGTGGCAAAAAAAATGATTGTTTTGGATGATTATTTTTGTCCAACTGCCTAAAGTTGAAAAGATGAGCCACGTCCGTTACTTAAAGATTTTAACAAACATTCAATACAAATAGGGAGTTTGACGCATCCTCATAGAAAGTATTGTACGTTTTGCCCTTTGCATGAAACATATCTAATCTAATAATTGTTTTGAAGGTGTAAAGCTCCTTTTACTTTTTCCAGTAAGTCTTGCAACCGTTGTTCCATAACCGACCAATTATAACCCACATCGTATAAGCGGCGGCCATTTGCTCCCTTTCGTTGTGCTTCTTCCGGATGTTGGCGAATCTGCTGGATTATTTGCACTAATTGGTTCACATCGCCATACGGGCAAAGATAGCCGATATCTTCTTGCTTGATCCAGACACTCTTGAGCACTTCACTATTGACGATTAAGGGTTTGCCAGACATCATGGCATCTGACCACTTGTTGGACACAGCTTTGCAGTTGATCTCAGATACGGGATCGTAAAAAGCAAAAATGACATCGCTTTCATGACAGAGCCGGAGGGCATCTTCTTGAGGAAGCTTGCCTCGAAAATCAACGTTAGGTATTGATAGGATTTGTTTTTCAATATCCGCTTCGTGAACAGTTCCGGCTAACAGAACTCGCATGTCTGGTAAACGCACAGCAGCCTCCAGCAATAGATGAATTCCCCGCGTTTTCAGCAAATAGCCCATAGCATAAACAGTAAACGGCTGTGTTTCAGGTTTATTAATGGCTGGTTTAATGTCAGGAGCACAATTGTATATCACTGCAAATTTATCCACTGTACTCTCGTCCGTTGCTGTAATTCGGCTTTCGTCGGGTACAATGATGCGAGTTGCACACTTTATGACCCACCTGTCAATCATGGCCACTATGGGTCGTAACAACTTTGGCAAAGTAGTACGCATAGCAAAATTATCCCTGATATTATATATAAATGGAACACGTGTAATGAATTGAGTTAAAGCAACCGGCAACCCCGCATCAAAGTCAATCGCCATTATTAAATCATATTTCCTTCCTTTTCCTGGGAGATATGATGCAACACGCAAAATCCACAACGGCAAAGCAATCATCAGCAATTTATTCGCATATCCCCAGCCCTTAAAAATCATACGATAAGAGACACCATTTCTTTCAAAACGTTTTGGAAGTGTGTTTTTTCTATCCCAGCCAACAAATGTAATGTCACACCCCATCTTTACCAATGACGGAAAAAGCTTATCAACATGAACGCTGCCAAAACCTTGGTGAGATGCAATTATAAGCATTTTAATATTTATACTATCGGTATGACATATTTCTAATTGAGGACTCTGTAACGAAGTTTTTTCATTTGCAAGCATGCCAGACTCCCTATCCCGGAAATTGATTACGTGTCTTTAAAAAATCAGACTCCGATCTCTCAGTAAAATGATAGTCATCCAAATACATCTTAAACATCAAAGCATCGGCAAAGTATTTTGCTGCCCAATTGGGATATAACCATCGCAGATATTTCCCGATAATTGGAGGCCAGGATGCGGAAATTGCCCCTCGAATGCATGACAGAACTAACAGTGATAAAAATTGTTTTGAGAGAACTTGACTCTAATATTTTAAAAGCCCCTTCTTTAAATCGCGCCTCCCCTTCAATAGAGAACAGCCTCATGTATATCAATGCGACTTGGCAGTTCCCAGCACCTTGCTCCCCTATATTTATTCATTTGACAATTTTTGACAGGTTGTGCAAATGCCTCAAGCGGTAAAGAAGACGGCGAGTAGAATATTTTAGTCATAACCATCCTTTGGAGGTTTTGGCATATTCTACCAGTTCAGTTGTTTATAACGCTGAAGAGCTTTGAATCCAAATCCGTTGAAAATCCTATACATTAAGCGATGCAAAAAAGATCTCTCGTAATAACCATAATTAATATGTATTTTTTCTTTTTCCCTGCGTCTAACTTCTTGTAATAATGATGTTTTTGAGTCTGGATGTAAACGCAAAGCAGCTAAAAAAGAGTTATCACGGTATATTGATGTTTTTTTTGCTATTCGCAAATACATGTCATAGTCAAAACAAAATTGATAAGATGTGTTCAAACCTCCAATTTCAAAGTATATATTGCGCGTCCAAAAACTTGCTGGCTGATCAAAGCCTGTTCCCCAATATAATATTCGGTAAAAATTCAAAGGATATGCCCAGATTTTTCCAACTCTAACACTCTGAGCATTAATCCTTACACTATTGCCTATTAATATTTGACATTGAGCGGCTTTAGAAAAGACTTCAGCAACCTTTGTTAACGTTCCCGGAAGTAACACATCATCGGAATTAAGCCACCCTAAAATATTACCAGTAGATAGTTCAAAACCTTTATGAATCGCCTCTGCTTGCCCACCATCCGTTTTACTCTGCCAATATGTTAATCGATCTGAATAGCGTTCAATGATCTCCAACGACCCATCGGTTGAACCTCCATCCATAACAATATATTCGACATAAGGATAATCCTGTTCAAGGACAGAGCATATCGTGGCTTCCAAAAACTGGCCCTGATTAAAGGAAGGCGTAACGATAGAAAACATCAGTTCTTTTTCTATAAAACTTTGCATAACTTCCATGAACCTTTACACTTCCGGGCAGCCCAATCAAAAACTTTCCTAATATTCTTGGCTACCAACTTAAGACGGGACAGTTTGTATGGTAGGCAATGCCAACCATCAATGGGCGATCTCTGCAAATTGTATAGATTGGTGGGCAGTGCCCACCATACTGTAACTCCTTTTTGTGTACACGGCCCGGTCCCATGTAGCTTCATTCATCTTGTGTCCCATACTGTCTTCAGTAATACCAAATCTCAGGATAATCAAGTACGTCTTATCCGATCACCTATGCATCTCTCTAGAAAAGAGAATCTGTGTCTTTCGATGAATCTTCCTATAAAAGCGGCTGACAAGGCTAACATAAGAATGTCTATTGGTAATCTGTGTCTCAACTGTGTGCCAATTAGCATAGCCAGCAACAGTTCCAACATAAAAGGGAGAGCAATAAACATTTGAATTATTCTATCTCTCCTGTATTGCCACAGAGATACAATCCCCAGAGGGTACACCAATAGCCAGAATAAAGAAAGTGCCAGTGAATAACTGATGTCAATACCAACTGGCGTTGGCGAAAATAACTTAGCTAACCTTACAAATGCAAGCTTTGCATAAGCTAAAGGATGCTCCCCAATGAAACGCAAGGCAATCTTATTTAAGCACGGATAGATTGAAAAGCCAGCGGGGGGTTCTACCTCAACCTTTCCTATTTCCAGAAAACATTTTCGTATTTCAGCTTTCACGTTTTGGCTCATTTCCCCGGGCCAACTGTGACCATATAATCTTTTATCAAAAAATGACCAATCTAAATAGGTTTCATTATTGTGCTCAAATAAAACCGAATTTTCAGCAACGAAAATAAACCTATGTGTTAAATTATAATTACGATATATCCATGGGGACAACAACGATATAAAAATAATAAGTGAAATAACTGGGTAAAGAAAAAACCTATGTAATAATTTTTTAGGATAACCCGTAAGTAACGATATGGCTAATACAATGATTGCAAGCCAAAGCACTCCCTGCGGCTTGACATACACGGCACCCACCAGGCTCATTACAATAAAAGCAAAGCGCCATGTGATCTGGTATTTTGTATATCCCTCCGTATCTCTGACTAACTTAATCGAATTAATTAAAGCTATTAAGATTAGACTTAGGTACAAAGGATCACTCGCAGGATTGGCCACTGTTATAGTTAAGTTTGGCCAAAAAGTGGCAGTAACGACACTAAACCATGCGAAATGCTCTTTATCTGGAAAAAGGGTCCGGCTGAGAACAAAGATCTCGTAAACAATAATTGTCCCTAAAATGGCCCCCAGAAAAAACACAGATGAATTAATTCCAAAGATCCTAAACCAAATGGATAATAAAAATGGATAACCCGGTGCCCTTACAGTTGGGTACATTTCAGGTGGTGTAAGCTGGCCAGTTGCCAAGAGTTCCATCCCCATACCAACGTATTGCCAAGGGTCATCTTGAAAGTAGTGCCAAAACTCCCCATTAGAAAGCCATATGGCAGGTTGATTCTTTATGAAAGAGATTGAGGCTCTAACAGCAAGAGCCATTAGCAAAATGGCTAACAAAAAAGCTTTTTTACCTTTCATCATACTCTTTATTAATTTATCTATATGCAATTGAAATCCTCAGTGGATTCTGCAAAAATCTCAAAACCTCGAAACCATTGACACGTTCCGAAGTGGAAACGCTTTTTAACTGGTTGAATCAACAAGTTGCCTCTCATAACATTTTAGAGCAGCCAAAATAGTTTTATCCATATCGTAGTAGGCGTAGTCTCCAAGACGACCACCTATAATAACTCCTTTCTCTTGTTGAGCAAGTGCTTTATACTTCTTGAAAAGGTTATAATTACTTTCGGTGTTGACAGGATAATATGGATCATTACTATCGGATCCAGATGTTTCATAAAAAATTATGGTTTTCTGTTTTGTGAATTTTCTTTCTGGATGTAAATGCTTAGGTTCATGAATACGGGTATATTTCACTGCAAAGTCAGCATAATTCATTACAGACGTTCCCTGATAATCTTCTAGTTCAACAATCTCTTTTTGAAATTTAGCAGTTCTCCATTCCAATTTACCGTACACGTAATCGAAATATCGATCTATAGGGCCCGTATAAATAACTTTTTTTGTTACATTGAACTCGTTCCGGTGTTCAAAGTAATCGCAGTTTAGCTCAATGTGAATGTTGGTGGACTTCAGCATATTTTTAAACACCATAGCATAACCTTCAAGAGGTATACCTTGCCATCTGCTGTCAACAAAATAATCTTTTCTGTAATTATATCTTACAGGTAATCGAGTGATAATATTTGTGGGTAATTCCCTGGGATCCTTATCCCATTGTTTAATTGTGTAGCCCTTTATAAAGGCTTCATAGAGTGATCGTCCAACCGAAGCGATTGCTTTTTCCTCAAGATTTTGAGGCGCTCTAACGTGGTTTTTCTCAATTTCCTTTTTCAAAAATTCCTGAGCCTCGTGGGGTTTTAAATTAGCATTATAAAAGGAATTGATCGTCTCCAGGTTAATCGGCATCTGATACACTTTGTTTCTATAAGTCGTCAAAACCTGGTGATGATAACCGTTAAATGCTGTAAACCGTGTAATATAATTCCAAACTTTTCTTGAGGAAGTGTGAAAAATATGTGTCCCATATCTATGCACCTCAATACCAGTCTCCTCATCTAATTTGGAATAACAATTGCCCCCAATATGAGGACGTTTGTCAATAACTAAGACTTTAGAGCCTAAATCATTGGCTATTCGCTCTGATAGTACACTTCCAAAAAATCCAGCTCCTACAATAAGATAATCGTACTTCATTCTTTATCCCTCTTTTTTAATATCAACTTCCCTCTCTACAACATACTGCGAATTCCCCTGCTCAAATGTGCCAATATAACCTCCCATCTTTAACAACAACATAGCTATGCTACCACTCAATATAAAAACAGTATACTGAATAAATCGTCCTAACAAGCCCACCATCGCTCCGTTGGGAGAGCCAGCAGCCTGAAAGAGGAAAGAGAAAGCACTTTCTGCCATTCCGACCCCTCCTGGCGTAATTGGAATCACATTCATCGTAATGGCCAAGGGATTGATAATAAAATGAGCATACATTGGAAGATTATCGTTCAAAAGAACAGCAGCTATAATAAAGCTGGCCACAACACAAGCGTGGTTCAATAGCGAAACGAGAACCACCATAATAATAAGTCTTGGTGCCTTCAGATAGCCACGTAATGAATTTAGGAAATGCTGGATCATTTTGGGCATCAGTGAATAAAGAACTTGAACCATACGCGTATTGAAAAAGCCATCCCAGGCAATCAAAAACATGCCTAAGCCTAACAGCAATTCCCGACGCAAGGCATTCTTGAACGAATATCCTCATCAGCATCCGAATTGCCAGTTAACTTATGTAAAAAGATACTTCAAAAAGTAAAAATAAACCATAAATGCCGTC
>JAIOSM010000025.1 GCA_021107575.1 Desulfobacteraceae bacterium
CATATTCATCTTCACCTGGTTGGTGGATGGACAAAGACAAAATAAATTCTTAGATAGATACAAACAAGTCAAGCAAACCTAGCTTTTTGACAGAACTCCCGAGGTTCATACAAAACCCTTGTTTAATTTAATATTGTATTTTTAATCTTTTGTAGACGATATTGGGTTTTGCGAAATTATCGAGAACTTTAATTAAGTGATACAAAACAGGAAATTCAACAATTACGAATTTACTTGAAATTAAAGCAAATTGCTCATATAATCTTATAACGTCTTAATTCATAAAAACGTTGGGATAATGCAAGTTAAATGAGCAATGATATAAAAATATTAATCGTTGATTCCTCTAATGCTACGGGAGAATTTTTAGAATCTGCGTTAAACGATGCAGGATATAAAAATTTTTCCCGAGTCAATTCCTGTAAGAAAATTTTAAAATTTCTAACTCCTGAAACTGATATTATTTTAATGGATATTAAATTAATTGATGATGACGGGCTTGAAATCATTGCAAATCTGAAAACTGATGAACAATATTTCGAAATACCTGTAGTCATGGTAAGTGGGAGTGATGATGAATACAGATTAATTAAAGCTTTTAATGCAGGCGCTATAGATTATATTTCAAAGCCGGTTAACAAAACAACTCTTAAAGCAAGAATAGAGGCTACATTAAAATTAATAGAGGAAGTTGCAAAACAGAAAGAGCTTGCAAGGTATGATCCATTAACTAAACTTCCCAACAGACTTTTTTTTAATGAGCAGCTCGATCTGGCAATAAAGCGAACTCAACGCAATAAGTCACAAATTGCCGTTTTGGTTGCAGATCTAGATCATTTTAAAATGGTTAATGATACTTTTGGTCATTCAGTTGGAGACAAGCTACTTATTGAAATAGCTAAAAGAATGCAGAATTGTGTAAGAGAAACTGACACAATTGCACGAATAAGTGGTGATGAATTTTTTATTATTCTAGAAAATACTGAGGAAAGATCAACTGTAATAGAAATTGTAAAAAGGTTAATAAGTTCAGTCAGAACTCCTTTTTTATTGGGTGATAATGAGGTATACGTCGGCTTAAGTATAGGGATAAGCTTATCTTCTCAAAAGATTACTCCTGAGACTCTTATAAGGAATGCTGATCTTGCAATGTATGATGTTAAAGAACATGGACGTAATAATTATAAATTTTATACTGATAAAATGCATAGTTATATTTCAAAAAAGACTGTGCTTTGCAAATTGCTTTTTGATGCCCTTGAAAATAATGAATTTGATTTAAATTACCAACCTAAAATAGACATAGCAACTAATCAGATAATTGGTGTAGAAGCTCTTCTTAGATGGAGGCACCCGCAAAACAAATCTGTTTCTTCAGATGTGTTTATACCTCTTTTAGAAGAAATTGGTTTAATAAATCAAATTGGAGACTGGGTTTTAAGAAAAGCCTGTAAACAGAATTATATCTGGCAAAAAAACGGTGCTTTTAAAATACCAATTTCGGTTAATCTTTCTCCAATACAACTCCATGATGAAAAATTGCCGGATCATATTGAGCAAATTTTAAAAGATACTGAACTTAATCCTAAATATCTTGAAATCGAAATAAATGAAGGTGTTTTTATAGTAGATGATTATATCGTTGAAAATACTTTGACCAGACTTAAACAATTGGGAATTAATATGATCGTAATGGATGATTTCGGCTCAGGCTATTCTTCCATAGGCTATCTTAAAAAATTTCCGATTGATGCGATTAAAATTCACAGAGCATTCATACAAAACATTACAAATAACTCCAGCAATGCAGCTTTGGTTTCTGCAATAGCTGCAACTGGAGTCGCCCTTGAATTAAAGAGCATTATTGCCGTTGGTGTAGAGAGTGAATCACAAATTCCTTTTTTAAAACATATGGGTTGTGATTCTTATCAGGGTTTCCTTATGAGCCCTCCAGTTTCTGCTGATATGATTGAAATAATGTTGAAAGATCAGGCTTGCCATAATTTAATTACAACTAATATTGATAGTGAAAAAACAATTAACTCAAAAATCCGTATTCTTTTTGTTGATGATTTCCCAACTAATATTCAAATTGTTTTAAAGCTTTTGCAAAATTCAGGTTATAAAATAGATACAGCTAAAAATGGTAGAGAAGCAGTGGAAAAATTTCTATCGCAAGATATTTATGACCTTGTATTTATGGATCTTCAAATGCCAATACTTGATGGCTATGAAGCAACAAAGAGGATACGTGAATCTGAAAATAAGGACAGGGTTCCAATTATTGCGATGACTGCATATGATATGGAAGGAGTGAGAGATCGATGCCTTGCTGCCGGCATGGATGACTTTATTGCTAAACCGTTTAAATTAAAAGACTTTAACGAGATTATTGAAAAATGGAAAAAGGTTTTTTTTAAATAATTATATAAAACTCATTTATGACTAACCCAGAATCATTTACAAATATGAAACTTTTAGATAGAGTTCTTGCCCTCTCAAGCCTTGTTGGCCTTGCTGAAATGGCATATATTGAAGCTGATAAACATTTAAATGTACTAACATGGAACCATGGTGCTATTACACTTTTTAATTGTTCCGAACAAGAGGCTATATCTAAAAAGCTTGATATGCTTGTTCCCATTGATAAAAAAAAACTTCTCGAATGTCCTAACTCCGAAAAAATTACAAAAAGCATTATAGATGATAACGGATATAAACTATGGTATGATTTCCTTATTACTCCGATTATCAGCATAAAAGGAGAAAAATTAGGTGTTTCTATACTTGTAAAAGACATATCAAAAGAAATTCAGAAAAATAGCGATTTAGGGGAATATAGAAAACAACTCCAGGAAATTTATGAATTCGCTCCTATAGGTATTTATAAAGCTGATATGGAAGGTAAGTTTACCCTGGCCAATTCTCAATTTGCCTGGATGTTAGGATATGATTCTATAGAACTTCTTATTAAAAAAAGCAGTAAAAATTTTTATAATATGTTTGCTGATAAAAAAAAAGCTGAGAAATTCAAATATTACTTAAAAGAGACTGAGCTCGTAAATCGTTTCAGATGCCAACTTTTAAAAAAAAACGGGTCATCTTTGTGGACACTTTCCTATGCAAAACTTGTTTATGACAAAAAAAGTAAAGTTACTGGTTTTAATGGTTTTGCTATTGATATAAGCGAAACTATACATGCTGAGAATAGTCTGAAAAACGCTAATGAAAAATTAACACTTCTTGCAGTTCAGGATGGTTTAACAAAAATACCAAACAGACGAAAATTTGATGAATTTCTTGCCAATGAATGGGCAAGGCATAAACGAGACAGGAATGAACTCTCTGTTATTATGTGTGATATTGATTTTTTTAAATTTTATAATGATACATATGGTCATCAGGAAGGGGATAATTGTCTGGTACAAGTTGCAAAAGCTATAAAAAATTCGATTTTTCGCCCTGCAGATCTTGCTGCAAGATATGGCGGAGAAGAATTTTCTGTTGTCTTACCACAAACAGATTCCAACGGAGCTCTAAAAGTTGCTGAGAATTTAAATAAATGTGTCGAACATCTCAAACTGCCCCACAAAAGTTCTAAAGCAGCTGATTATGTTACATTAAGCGTCGGTGCATCCAGTACCATTCCTGATAGCAATGTCTCCTTTGAAGACTTATTGTTGAGAGCCGATGAAGCGCTTTATGAAGCAAAAAAAACCGGACGTAATAAAGCAGTATATAAATCTTTCTAATACTTAAAATGCAAAATCCTTTAATATATAATAATTTTATAACCCATGATTCTATAAAAATCCGATATGGTTATACTAATATTAAAAAAGAAAATCCAAAAGGTTTAGTTCTTCTTTTACATGGCAGAGCTGAATTTATGGAAAAATATAAAGAAATTATATTTTCTTTAAATAATAAGGGATATGATGTTATAAGTTTAGACTGGAGAGGGCAGGGGCTTTCAGGGAGAGAAACTCAGAATAGACAAAAAGGATATGTTAAAAATTTTAATGATTATTTAATAGATTTAAAAATTTTCTTCGATAAAATTATTATACGAAGAAATCAGCCCGTTTTCCTATTGTCCCACTCAATGGGTGGACATATAGGTTTAAGATTTTTACATGATTATCCAAATCTTATTAAAAAAGCTGTTTTTGTTTCACCTATGTTTAATATTAAAACTTTTCCATTTTCCAAATTCATTACTAAGGCTATTACAAAGGCTGCTTGTACTACTGGGTTTTCAAAACATTTCGTATTTGGTGGAAAAAAATATGATTCAATGAGATCAAATCATAAAAAAAATATTTTTAGTCATGATTCAGTGAAGTTCAGCATTCAGGCAAATGAAATAGAAAAAAATCCGGACCTTGCAATCGGCGGTGTAACATGGGCATGGCTGAACGCTGCTTATAATTCTATTGATATACTTTTAAAAAATAATTATGTACAAACAATTAATACTCCTGTTTTAATTGTAAATGCACAAAAAGATAAACTAGTAAAAAGATCAAGTCAGGAAATAGTATGTAATCGTCTCCCTTACAGCTCATTTGTATCAATAAAAAATTCATTTCATGAAATACTTTTTGAAAACCAGGGTATTCGAGAAATTTTTTGGAAACATTTTGATAAATTTATTGATCTTTCTTAAGACTTCTCAATGCCTCTATTCTCTTTAACACAGGAGGATGTGAATAATTTAAAAATATATATAATGGATGTGGTGTGAGATTTGAAAGGTTATTCACAGATAATCTTTTTAGTGCTTTAATTAAAGGTTCTTCATTACAAACTGTCTTAAATGCGAATCTATCAGCTTCAAATTCATCTTTTCTTGAAGAAATATGCATTAAGATAGAAAGAAAAAAATCAATGGGTGAGTACAGCATTCCAAAAAAAATCAAACCTGCATAGATAGAGATACTATTCATTCCAAAGGCATCAAAAAGTTCTTTATATGAAATAAAAAAGGATAATAAATAAAACATAATCCCCATTTGTAAAATTCCAATACTCAAATTTTTTAAAATATGCTTTTTCTTGAAGTGTCCCATCTCATGGGCAAGAACGGAAACAAGTTCATCTATAGTATGTTCTTTTATTAAGGTATCAAAAAGTACAATTCTTCTGTGCTTACCAAATCCTGTAAAAAAGGCATTTGATTTTGTACTTCTTTTGGAGCCGTCCATAATAAAAATATTATCTAAAGAAAAATTAATAGAGGCAGCATAGTTAATTATCGCATCACGGAGTCCACCTTTTTCAAGGGGAGTGAATTTATTAAATAAAGGGAGTATCCATGTGGGAACTAAATATTGAAAAATAAGAAGGAAAAATGTAGTTACTGTCCAGCATATAATCCATGCGCTTTCACCTGTATATTCAAAAAACATTAAAATGAAGGAAAGAAGAATTCCACCTATAAGAGTTGATAATATAAGAGCTTTTATAGTGTCAATAATAAATAGTGTCGGGCTGGTTTTATTAAATCCGAATTTTTCTTCTATATAAAAAGTTGAATAAATGGAAAAGGGTATAGATAAAATAAATTTCAATAATCCAAGAATAAAAATATACAAAAGGCCTGTAATAATTTGATTGTAGCCAAACGATTTAACAAAAGTATCAAGTATTGAAAATCCATTTAAAAACCAGAATGATAAAAGAATAATCAGGTCGAAAAAGGAAGAAATTTGTACGAATTTAGTTTTAATTCTAAGATATAATTGGGATTTTCTGTATTGGTCTTGATTATAGTAATCCTTAAATTCAGTAGGGACTACCTGATTTATATTTTGTATATTAAGTTGATTTGCAAAGGAATTGAGTAAAAATTCTCCTGCCAGTGCAAATAAAATCACAAAGGTGATGATATCAGAAGAACAATACATTTATTTTATATTAGTAATGACTATTAATTTAAATTATTGATGATTTTTCTAAGTTGCCCTGAACATTTGAATGTTACGACTCTTCTTTCAGAAAGTGTCATTTCTTTATTTGTCGCAGGATTTCTTCCTTTTCGAGCTTTTTTTTCATTAACGCTAAATTTACCAAATCCACTAATCATTAGGCTGTCACCATCTTGAATTGTTTGTTTGATAATTTCAAGAAGGTTTTCCATGGTGTCGTAAGCTTCTGTTCTGGATAGATCAAGCTTATTTTGAATGTTATCTGTGATTTGATTTTTTGTTAATGTCATATTTTTTTAGACTCCTGAAACAATTATTATATTTATATTAATCATAAGAAATTAAAAGATAAAATACTTTAATTCTAATTGATTTGTCAAGTACTTAGCTAAGTATTTATTAGTTGAAAAAAATAATATTTGAGAGTAATATCCCATGAATATAAGTGTTTGATGTACTTATTTTAATATTTTTATATCTGATAAGGAAGATTATGGACAGCATAAAAGCAATTTCGGCACTGGATGGTCGATACAGCACGCTTACAAGGAGCGTATGTGATATTTTTTCAGAATACGGTCTTATAAAATATAGGGTCAAAATAGAAATAGAATGGCTAAAATTTATTCTAATAGAATATAATTTTGATAAAATCAATAATAATGAACTAAAAATAATTGATGATATTTATACTGATTTTGAAGTTTCAGATGCCAATAAAATAAAGGACATTGAGAAAAAAACCAATCATGACGTTAAAGCAGTAGAGTATTTTATTAAAGACAGGCTTGAAAATTTTAACTTAGGCAGATTAAAAGAATGGGTTCATTTTGCCTGTACATCAGATGATATTAATAATATTGCTTATGCTTTAATGCTTCGGAAAGGCAAAGAACTTGTATTTGAGTTATTAAATGAGTTGTTACTTGATATAGAAGAGAAAGCTATAAAATATAAATCTTTTCCAATGATGTCAAGAACTCATGGTCAGCCAGCTTCACCAACTACTATTGGTAAAGAATTTATAAATATAGCATGGCGTATTTCCCAGGAAATTCAAACATTAAATAATAAAAAAATTCAGGCAAAATTAAACGGTGCTACCGGGAATTTTAATGCCCATTATTTTGCCTTTCCTGATATTGACTGGATTGAAGCCTCTCAAAATTTTTTATCTAAACATTTTAATTTAGAACCAGTTATTTTCACAACTCAGATTAATCCCAATTCATCTCTTTCTTATGTTTTACATACCATGATCAGGTCTGCAGCAATCATAATTGATTTTAACAGGGATATGTGGGGTTATATAAGCCTTGGCTATTTTAAACAACGCTTGAAAAAAGGTGAAATCGGCTCTTCAACAATGCCGCACAAGGTTAACCCAATAGACTTTGAAAATAGTGAAGGCAATATGGGCATTGCAATTTCTATAATGGAACATCTTTCTGTTAAGCTTCAAAAATCAAGGTTTCAAAGAGATTTAACAGACAGTACTGTTTTAAGAAACCTTGGCTCAGTATTCGGCTATTTTATGATTGGAGTAAAAAATTGTCTTAAAGGGCTTGGTAAAATTTCTGTTAATCATGATGTCATAAACAATGACCTATCAGCTAACCAGGAACTATTAGCAGAACCTTTCCAGACTGTAATGAGAATTTTTAAAGAAGAAAACCCTTATGAGAAATTAAAAGAATTAACCCGAGGTAAAAATTTGAGTAAGAAAGAACTTGAAAATTTTGTAAATAATCTTGAAAAAGTACCAATTAAACATAAAGAAAGAATGATCAACCTTAATGTCCAACAATATACCGGCCTTGCTGAGAAATTAGTGGACTACTACTTCCATATCAAACAAAATGATTAAGTCTAAATTAAAAACTATCAATGATTCTGAAGAATTAATTTTTTCTGATGAAATCAATGTCTCAGAGGAAGCAAAAAATCTTAACAATCCATGGAAAATTCTGGTTGTTGATGACGAAGAGGATGTACATAAAATTACTGAACTTGCTCTCAGTGATTATACTTTTGAGAATAGAAAAGTGCAACTTTTTAATGCTTTATCAAGCCCTCAGGCTAAAAAAATATTTGAAGATGAAGATGATATTGCGATAGTCCTGCTTGATGTTGTGATGGAACAAGATAATACCGGATTAAAATTTGTAGATTACATAAGAAGTGAGTTAAATAACAAAATGGTACGCATTGTTATAAGGACAGGACAACCCGGCAAAGCACCGGAACATGAAATTATATCAAAATATGATATTAATGATTACAAATCCAAAACTAGATTTACAGTTCAAAAACTATTTACAACTGTTACATCATGCCTAAGAGCATATAATAATCTCAAGTTTATAAAAAAGAATCAGGATGGTCTTGAGTTAATAGTTAAATCAAATAAAACATTAATTGGGAATAATCAACTTTCAATTTTTGCCAGAACTGCACTTGAAACTCTTGATAAAATTTTCGAAATTTTCGATACTTCCATGGACTCAAGCTTTTATGCAGTCGCATCTCCATCTAAAGATTTAAAAATTATTGCCTGTACAGGTAAATTCGTTCGTTTTACAAATAGTTCTTTTAAAAATTTTGACGAGTTAGTTGCATTAAATATTATTGATCATATCAATAATATTTATAAAAAAGGCGGAGAAGTATTTCTTAAAAATGAATACATAGGCGTATTAAAAACAAATGAGGACTTTACAAGCATTATTTATTTTTCCGGAGTTGATTCTAAATTATTCCACCTTAACAAAGATTTGATTAAATTATATATAAATAATATTGCAACTCATATTGATAATATTGTTTTAACACGAGAAGTAGTGAACACCCAAAAAGAAGTTATTATGACATTGGGTGAACTTGTTGAAACAAGATCAAAGGAAACTGCCAATCATGTTGCAAGAGTGGCTGAAATTTGTTATGTACTTGCTTTGAAATATGGAATCTGTAGAGAAGAAGCTGAGTTGTTGAGAATGGCTGTACCTATGCACGATGTAGGAAAAATTGGAATTCCTGAAGTAATATTAAATAAAACCGGTAACTTAACTAAGAATGAATTTTTACTTGTTCAAACCCATGCACAAACTGGTTTTGACATTCTTAAAAATTCAGAAAAAAAAATAATGGAAACAGCAGCCCTTATAGCATTACAGCATCATGAAAAATGGGATGGAACAGGGTATCCCAATAATCTTACCGAAGAAAATATCCATATTTTTGGTAGAATTGCTGCTGTGGCAGATGTTTTTGATGCTTTAAGCCATAAACGCTGCTATAAAAAAAAATGGGGGATAAAACAAGTCTTAGATCTTTTTCAATCAGAATCAGGTAAACATTTTGACCCTGAACTAGTTAAAATCTTGCTTGCTTCTATTGATGAATTTCAGGAAATTAACAGATTATTGCCAGACTGATAATTTTATTAAAACAAAAAACAACTAATAGTAAGGAGTTTAATTATGAAAGTTGGAATACTAAAAGAAATTAAACCACAGGAGAATAGAGTTTGCATGACCCCTTCGGGTGTTGAAACTATGAAACAAAATGGTCATGTAGTTTATGTAGAAAAAAATGCTGGAAACGGCTCCGGGTTTGATAATGATCTTTATCTTGCAGCAGGTGCTGAAATTCTTGATACAGCTGCTGATGTTTTTGGCAGCTCTGATATGGTCATGCATGTTAAAGAGCCACAGCCATCTGAATATAAGATGATAAAAAAAGATCAGATTGTTTTTACATATTTACATCTTGCTGCTGCTAAAGAACTTACAGAAGCTCTGATGAAAACCGGATCTGTCGGAATAGCTTACGAAACAGTCGAAACAGATACAGGTTTTTTGCCTCTTCTTGCCCCAATGAGCGAAGTAGCAGGAAGACTTGCCACACAAGAAGGTGCAAAATACCTTGAAAGAACATTTGGCGGAAGAGGACTTCTTCTTGGTGGAGTCCCCGGGACACCACCTGGTAAAGTAGTTGTAATCGGCGGAGGAGTTGTTGGCTATCATGCAGCCGTTATTGCATGTGGAATGGATGCTGATGTTACAATACTTGATATGGATATTAATCGCCTTCGTTATCTGTCTGAAATTATGCCTAAAAATTGTAAACCGCTTATGTCATCTCCAACTCTCTTAAGAGAGCTTGTTAAAGATGCTGACCTTGTTGTTGGTGCTGTCCTTATAGCAGGAGCAAAAGCTCCTAAACTTATTACAAAAGAGATGCTTACCACCATGAAGAAAGGTGCTGTCATTGTTGATGTTGCCATTGATCAGGGAGGTTGTTTTGAGACTTCAAAGCCTACTACTCATGGGGATCCAATTTTTGAAGTTGATGGTATTGTTCATTATTGTGTGGCTAATATGCCCGGTGCCGTTCCTCTTACTTCCACCATGGCTTTGACTAATGCTACTTTACCATATGCTGTAGAAATTGCTAATAAAGGCTGGAAAGAGGCTTGTAAATCAAATCTCGAACTTCAAAAAGGTATAAATTACTATGGGAATAAGTTAACTTACAAACCAGTTGCTGATGCTTTTGGTTTTGATTACACACCAGTTATAAATGTTCTTGAATAATTCTTATAAAATAATAGATAGAATATAATTAGAAAAAATAGTGTTTAGAGAGCCAAAATTCCTAAACACTATTTTTTTGGGTACTATCAAATAATAATTTTTTAATATTTATGTTATATTGATTCTTAGGTTTAATAAAATAGAGGATTGAAATTTATGGCAACTAAACCCACTGAATTTGTAGAACTTTCTGAACAAGAAGGCAAACAACTTTTAGATATTGCCAGAGTAACAATTTCCAGTGAGTTTAACCTTGATGACAGTATTAAAAAAGTTAAAGAGGAATTAAAAACAAATATTTTTTACGAAAATCGAGGTACTTTTGTAACTCTGTACAAAAAAGGTAATCTTAGAGGCTGTATTGGTACACTTGAGCCTGTTGAATCAATTATTCAAGGGATACAAGATAACGCTATAAATGCAGCTTTTAAAGATCCAAGATTTTCTCCGGTTAAATCAAACGAATTAAAAAATATAAAAATAGAGATCAGCATTCTTACTGAACCGGAAAAACTCAAATATTCGACCTCTAAAGATCTTTTGACACAACTTAAACCTTTTACACATGGTGTAATAATAGAGAAAAAGCATCATAAAGCAACATTCCTTCCACAAGTTTGGGATCAGCTCCCTGATACTACAGACTTTCTTTCTCATCTCTGTATGAAAGCCGGCCTTTCTGCAAACGAATGGACTAATGGAAAACTTGAAGTAATGATCTATCATGTTCAGTACTTTAAAGAGGAATAAAACAATTGGCTTTCAATGGAACATCTGATATAATTTAATATTATGCAAGTTGCTGCGACACACACTGGGTCTGATTTTGATGCCTTAGCATCACTTGTAGCAACTTCGGTGCTTTATCCCGGAATTAAGCTTATTTTACCACACTCAATCAATCCAAATTTAAAAACATTTCTTTCCTTACACAAAGATCTTTTTAATTTTTATTCTTCCAAAGATATTGATATAGATAAAATCAAATCTCTGGTCGTTGTAGATACCAGCTCCTGGAAACGTCTTGAAGAATTACAATCGTTAAAAGAAAGAAAAGATATAGAAATTATTCTGTTTGACCATCATGAAAAGGATGATATTGAACCGGACTATGTTATAAGAAAAGAAACTGGTGCCGCTGTTACATTAATTATTCAAGAAATACAAAAACAAAAAAAGATTATCACCCCTATTCAGGCTACTCTTTTTTTAATGGGAATTTATGAAGATACCGGAAATTTAACTTTCCCATCAACCACATCTGATGATGTGTATGCCGCTGCATATTTACTTGACAGAAAAGCGGACCTTTCTATTCTAAATACATTTTTACAATATGCCTATGGAAAAAAGCAAAAAAACATCCTTTTTAGAATGCTTCAAAAGACAGAAAGATTGAATGTTAATAATTTTACTATCAGCATTGCCACTATGGAAATTGAAGGTCGCATACAGAACCTTGCAGTTGTTGTTCAGATGTATAGGGAAATCGTCAATGTTGATGCAGCTTTTGGAATATTTCTTGATACTAAAACAAATAAATCCATGATTATTGGAAGAAGTGGTTCTGAGCAAATAAATATGGGGCTCATTATGAGAACTCTTGGAGGAGGAGGGCATCCAGGAGCTGGATCTGCCCAGATCAAAAATGTTAATCCCAATGCAATTGAAACAATGATTATAGAATTAATAAAAGGAAATAATCAAACTTCTGTGAACATTTCAGATATTATGTCTTACCCTGTTATTACCGTTAATGAAAATACCCCTGTTGAAGACGTGACAATGCTTTTACGCGAGGTTGGGTGTACGGGTGTACCAATAACTGATAAAGATGACAAGCTTGTAGGAATTGTATCAAGGCGGGATTTTAAAAAGGTCAGAAAAAACTCACAGATGAAATCGCCAATAAAAGCTTTTATGAGTCGAAATCCTGTTTATATCTCTTCTGATAAGAGTGCAATGGAAGCCGCAAAGCTTATGATTAAACACGATATAGGAAGAATTCCAATTATGAAAAATGATAAAATAATCGGGATTGTTACACGATCGGATACTATGCTTTATTTTTATGATCTTTTACCCGATTAAGTGTTTACCTGTTTAGTATTTATAAGTTTCTTTGCTTTTACTGCAAGTCTTTCTCTAAATATTTTTGAATTATGTCGAATGTCGACAGGGAAAGTTTTTTCAATAAAAAAATGTTTTATTTTTTTTGTATGGGAAAAAGAATCTGCAAGTTGACGAAGATCACTGAAAAATTCACTTTTATTTTTAATACCTGAAAATGGTTCAATAAACATTACAGGGATTTGACTTCCTTTTTTACCTACTCCTGCAAGAGCGCTTCTATAAACCAGATCATGATTATTAAAAATTGCTTCACAGGGAATTGTAAACATCGTTTCACCAGCAGTTTCTACTCTGTGATTTTTTCTACCACAAAACCATATTCTTCCATCTTTATCTTTCCATGCAACATCACCCATTCTGTGCCATGTTTCACCTGAAGGATCAGGAATCTTTGCGAAAAGATCGGCTTTACGATTTTCAAAATATTGTTTTGTTACAAGATCGGCTTTTACAATGATTTCTCCGACTTCATGTTCTTTTAGTATATGGATATCTCGAAGTTGAGAAATTGGGTGATCAGTTATCTTGATTATTTGAACAGATGTATCAAGAATAGGTCGCCCCACGCATAATCCATATCCTTTCTCACTTAGTTCTCTTGTTTCAGATAATATTTCATCACTTTTTATAGAAATAATTGACACTGCTTCAGTTGCACCATAAGGAGTATGAATATATGCATTCTTATTTAGCATAGTAGAAAATTGTTTGATATTGTAAGGAGATACCGGTGCACCTGCAGAAATAACTCTTCTTAAGGAAGGAAGTTTAATATTATTTTCCTTTCCATATTTTCCAAGTCTGTGCAGTAAAGCAGGAGAGGCAAACAGATTTGTAATACCATGATCTTCAATTGCCTCTATCAATTTTTTAGGATTTGCCTTAGCGGGTTTTGTAGGATCCATGTCAGGAATTACAGCAGTCATAGAAAGTGCAGGATCATAAAGTGCAAAAAGAGGGAAGGTCGGAAGGTCAATTTCATCCTCTCCAACTTTAAAATGATCTTTTAACTGTTTTATCAAGGCATTGAAATTACCATGGGTGTAGATAACACCTTTTGCAGGACCTGTGCTGCCGGTTGTAAAAACAATAGCAGCGGTTTCATTTTTTGTTGTTTTTGCACAACGATATTTTTCATCTCTTGGTTTCCAAATGCTTTTGAGTGTATGGCCGCCCCAGAACCATCTTTTTCCTACGGTAACCCATGTTTTAATAGATTTAAAAAATTTTGGACTGATTTTTCTTAATATATGAGCTTTTTCTATGCCGATAAATGCTTCAGCTTTACCTTGTTCAAGGCATGAAAGCATTCTTTTTATACCCATACCCGGATCAACAACAACCGGAACAGCTCCAACTTTACACATGGCAAAAATAATGTAAAAGAACTCTATGGAAGGAGTCACCATTAGGATGGTCCTTGTACCTCTTTTAATTCCGGCACTTTCCATTCCAAATGCTATTTCGTCAGAACTTTTTTCCAGTTGTTCAAATGTTATCTGACTATAAGTAACTCTACCATTTTTATCTCTGCCGGCAGGATAAACTACAGCTCTTTTATGGGGAAATTTTTCTGCTGAGTTTTTAAGCCCCTGGGAAACATTTACAAATTTGTTCATTATAATATATTTTTTATTTTAAAGATTGTATTATCAATAAATCCTTGAGGTTCTTTTTTTTTATTGGCTTCAATGATTTCGATATATGGGTCTAGGCTCTTAAGAGCTTCTGTTGCCTGTAATAAAAGTTCTTTACTTTTTTCTTCAATTTTTTTTACACCATCTTCTTTGTTAACATTATATAATACATAAAGTTCTTTGATCTCTTTTTCTATTTTAACAAACTTTTTCTCAACTTTTTCTTTAGCTTTTATCCAATTTTTTTTCTCTTTTTCAGCAATTTTGTGTTGATCTGGGTAATCTTCACCAATTTTTGTAATTCTGTTAATTTCTTTGGTTAATAAAAAAGTTCTTAAATTATATGTTGCAAGAGCAAAATATAAATCATTCATTTTATCAAAAGAAAACTCAAGCATCTCATCTGGCAAGTTTACATTTTTAAGCACTATTGTTTTATAAATTATTGGCTCATCTGAAGCTAAAAAATACATTTTATAAACAACAAATCCTGAACCAAAAATAATAATTATAAGAACAGTGAAAAAAATAAGTTTTTTAATTGTAAAAAAACTTTTCTTTTCTTTAGCAGTAGAGACATCACTTTTTACGTTTGGATCTTTTGCACCATCTTTAGTGTTTTTTTTGTCTGACTTTGCTGCAAGCTTAGCTTTTATCTTTGCTTCCTTAGCTTCTTTTTTAAGAGCCCTTTTTTCAGCTTTATCTTTTTTCTTTTCTTCTTTGCTTTTATTTTCTTTTAATTTGTCAACCATACTTAATTATTACCTGAGCATTTAAAAAATGTCAAAAAAAGGATGTTAATTATTGATGAATTTTTCAATTAATAACATTGTTTCAACGGGTTTATCTTCAAAAATATAGTGTCCTGAATTTTTAAAAATATGATATTCAGCATCAGGAATTCTTTTTTTCCATTCATTTAAGAAACTTTTATCAAAAACAAAATCTTTTAATCCCCAAAGGAACAAGATGGGGAATTTTTTTATCTTATAAAGATTCTTATCAACTTCTTTAACAATATTATATGATTCATCAGCTTGAGTCAAAGGTATATCTTGTACAAACTTTAATGTTGCAATCCTGTTCTTCCAGGAATTATAAGGAGCTGTTAAACCCTTTTTTACTTTTGGGGAAATGGAAGTTTTTGCTGCAATATAAAGAGCGCAAAATGAAAATAAATTAAATCCTAAAACAGCCGGGATTGCAAAAGGTGTAAAATACTTAATCAAGGCTAATCTTAAAGGAAATTTTTTTGTGGTTGGGAGTAAAAAGCCAGAAGTATTAGTAATAATAATTTTTTCTATCATTGAAAGGTTATTCAATGCCCAGGCAAGTCCAATCATACCTCCCCAGTCGTGGACAATAAGAGTAATTTTATCCTTAAGATCAAGATAATCTATGAATTTAGTCAGGTCGGAAACTCGATTTTTAAGTGTATATTTATAATCCTTAATGCCAGGTTTATCAGAAAAACCGCATCCAATATGGTCAGGAACAATTGTTCTATAGTCGGGGGAAAGTTTGTCAACAGCATTTCGAAAATAAAAAGACCATGTTGGATTGCCATGCAACATCAATACAGGTTTGCCTTTACCTTTATCAATATAATGCATATCAAACCCGTCAATTTTAAAATAATTTGGTTTATAAGAGTAAATGTCTTCAAACCCTTGCGTTGAAACAATTTTATTATTAATTATTTTTTCTACCATTCAATCCCCATTATCAAACAATTGAGTCCGCTTCCGACTCCAATAAAGCATACAAAATCACCAGGTTCTAGAAATCCCCTTTCATCGGCAATAGCTGCTGTAATTGGTAGAGAAACAGTACCAATGTTACCTAAAAAAGGATAAGTTGCAAAATCTTTTTTTATATCAATGCCCAGTGCTTTATAAAATGACTGATGGTGTATTGCACCGACTTGATGGCCAATAAATTTATCTATATTATTATGTGTTAAATCGAATTCCTGTAAAAATTTATTAAAAGTTTCAACAACAAGTTCAGTGCCATGTTCAAGCACAGCATCAGCTTTTGTTCTCATAACTATTTTCGAATTGACAGGCATACCTTTTTCTGAAAATCCCCAACTGCACAAATTGTGATACTGAATTGAATTTTTAATAACTATACCATTGATTTTATGTATTTTTTTATTTTTTGAAAATGAACCATCAGTTAACAGAACAGCTACAGCCCCAGATCCACCAGTCATGGTAGCAACAGCTTTTTTGAAAAATTCTATAGTTTTGTTTTCGTTAATTTCATCAATTGTTGAATCCACAATTTGTCTTGAAGTTTCACAAGACACAACTAGTCCTGCTTTAATATGCCCAAGTTCAATTTCGTTTGCAACTTGAATCATTCCTGTTATAACACCAAGGCAAGCATTGGAAACATCATAGATATTCGCATTTCTGCTTATATTTAAACTGTCTGCAATTGAGCAAGAAGTTGCAGGTTCAAACCCTTGTTGGCTGACTCCGCAAAAGACTAAAGAATTTATCTGGTCCGATGAAATACCTGATTCACCAATTGCTTTTTGACCTGCTTTTACAGCCTCTTCTGAAATAGAATGGTCAACATCCCAATATCTTCTTTCTCGTATTCCTATAAGAGCCTCAAGCTGACCAGTGCTAAAATTTACTTTGTCACAAAATGGTTTTAATCTTTCTTCTATATCTTCTGTAGTCACAACATTGGGGGCTAATTCATAACCAAACGCTTCTATGTATACTTTTGAGTATTTCATTATTTATCTTTAATATTTATCTTCACAATTGACTTGTATCTTCTCCAATAAAAATCAGGATGATTACCTCCATAATTCTTCAATCTCATTTTTAGTAAGATTGGCTATTTTTATTCCCATATTTTTATAAAAAACAATTTGCAGGTCATCAGCAAACATATGAGCATCTGCAATGATGTACGGTTCAGGATTATAACCTATATCTTTAATTTCAATATAGTACCCGGCTTTTTTTGTATGTACAGTAACAGGACCTCTACATTTAAGATCACTTTCAATGCCTTCGATTATATCATAATAAACATCATCTTTTTCTGATACCCAGCCCATTCTTAATGTAAATATTCTCAAAGCGTGGGAACAACATTCATACATAAGAGTTCCAGGCATTACCATATCATCTATAAAGTGGCAAGTTAAAAACCAGTGATCTTTTTTTATATCAGCCTCTGCTGTTATGGAACCAAGGCCAAACCTGCCGCCATTAAGGTCAATTTCTGTAACACGATCAATCAAGTGCATCTTTTTTCCGGGCAGTCTCATACATTTTCCAAGTTTCAGGTGCTTAAACTCATCACCAAATGCATTTTCAATGTCTGAATTTCTTAATGCTTCGATTCTATGATCATTATAATTTTCTTTAAAAAATTTAAGTGGGGGTTTAAACTTTTTGTGTATAGTTTGTTTTTCAGTTTCTTCTTTTTTAAATTTTATTCCCCCTGAGTTTTCGACTTCTTCTTTAGTAAAAAAGCCAGCACATCCATCACGCATTGAAATCAAAAGCTGGTCATTAATATATCCTTGATAATGAAAAAAGAAAAGATATACACCCCCCTGATTTATGAACCTATCAATTTCAATATGATATTCAATTGTTTCACCAATCTCAGGAAGAGTCCTGTGAAAAGTAACTTTGGCATCAAGCAACCGATAACTTCTATTTCCTTTTACCTTATGATCAATACCAAGATATGAAGAAAGAAAAAGATCAGCCTGACCTGCTTCGATTGATATAGAAACAGGGGCTTTCCCACCATCAAGGTACCATGCCCCTTCTTTGACATCATGCTGAGTTATAATTTTTCCAGCTGTTAAAGAAAGCATTTCACCTTCAATTTTTAATATTCTGTCAACTAACATTAATGGATCAGCAGGGAGCCGGACTCTTACAGAGTAGGTATCAACTATACTAAATTGTTTACCTAATACATTAGAAATCTTTCCAATGGCAAATTCCATGCACTTATCTCTATCAAAAACAGGTTTTAATTTAATAGTCTTTCTATTTGCAAGAGATGGCATAGAGGATGCGACTTCAGCTAATGCTTTAAACTGTTTCTCAAAAGCTCGCATATTTTGTTTTGTTAACTCAAGAAATTTATTATGTGCGTTCGCAGTATCTTTAGCACTTTTTGCAATCAATGCAGGATTAAATTTTGGAGAAAATTCAAAGTTCCGTTCAGAATCAACTTTTTTTTGATTTTGGTTCTGGGCCTGATCTTGATTATGATTTATTTTATATTCTTCAATTAAAACATGTGAACAAGCACCATCATCAGTAATTGAAGCAATCATGGTTTGTCTCTTTTTATTAAGTTGAATATTACTTGAAATAGGAGTTTGATTTTTAAATAAAAAAGCTCCTTTAATAAAAGAGAGAAGTCCTGATACTCCTTTTGTATTACCGGCAACCAAGTTTATAGATCCAAAATTAATTGAAGGTTTTGAAGAAGTATGCTCTTTAATGTATTCATCTATAGTATCGGTTTCTATTTTATCTTCTTCTGCATATCCTGTTGAACTTAACTCATAATTTTCAATTGTTTCAAAGTTTGCTAAACTATTCTTAAGACATCTTTTTAAGGATAATTTATAAGCAGTTTTTATTTTTTCTGAGTGTGAATTTTTTTCACCTCTCAATTCACCGGCTGAAGCATTGCCAATCCCTTTAATAACCGCATATATTTTATCATTGTCTTTTATTGCCTGGTCAAGGGTTTTTAATACAACAGCAGCAGTGCCTTCAGAGGAGAAAACCTTAGAAATATTTTGTTTAAATGGTGTTAAACTTTTATTTATGGCAAATTGTCGTTTATCTGATGCCATATCAACACTGCCACATAAAAAAACATTAGTTTCACCTGATACCAGGGATTTCACACCAATATCAATAGCCTTTAACCCAGAACTATTACCACCTGAAACAGTAAAACATGGGCCTCCAAATTTAAATTCTCTTGCAATCCTGCTTGCCACAATGCCACCAAGCGCTCCTAATGTTCTTGTGGCAGTTAATTGGGGAGAAACTGAATCAACTATTTCTTCTGATAATTTGTCCGCTATATATTTCCATCTTGAATAAAAATTTGTAGCTTTATAATCAAATTCAATACCTATTGCAGCACCATAATCTACTCTCGGGTTTTCAAACTTTTTCGGGCGATCATTTATACCTGCGTCAGCAAGAGCCATTTTAGCAGCTTTTAACATAATTAATTGATTTGGCAGTATATCCTGGATCTGATTAGGTGGAATATGAAATTCATTATCTAAAATTGGTAATTTCTTTATAAAAAATCCGTTACTCTCAATTGCCTCAGACCATGCAGGGGTAGGGCGGTAGCCTGATTTTAATATATCTTCCAATTGAGTTAGGTTTTTAGTACAGCCTGTAATTGCTTCCATTCCAACTACCGCAACAGGAATATGAGAATAAGATTTTTTTGAAGAAATGAAATAATTCTTTTTTCTATCCTCAATAAATTCTTCAATAAGCAGATGTGCATTAATTCCACCAAAACCAAATGCACTTATTCCGAACTTTCTGGTGGTCTGTGTATCTTTTGTTTTCCATTCTTCAACTTCAGTTTGCACCTTAAATATCGAAGAATTTAAAGGACTGTTTTCAGGTGGACTTGAAAAATTAAGAGAAGGAGGTAAAAATTTATTCTCCATGGCAAGCAAGGTTTTAATCATACCAGTAGCACCGGCAGCGGTTAAAAGATGTCCAGTCATAGACTTTACAGAACCTATCGCACATGAGATTGGGCTTTGCATAGTAGACATTTTAGCAGACAGACTTAAATTTTGTTGGGCGTTTATCATGGA
>JAIOSM010000047.1 GCA_021107575.1 Desulfobacteraceae bacterium
AAGAAGAAAGACAAGAAGAAAGACAAGAAGAAAGGCAAGAAGAAATAAACATTGTAATTCCTGGTGATCTTGAGTTAAAGGTGATGTAATTTTTTATAAAATTTAAACATAGATGATTTTTTTTAATATTTAAAAAAAAGAAAAAATGGGAGGGTAAGGTGGTCAAGGAAAAATTAGAAAAAAAACAAAAAAGGTCAAAAGATTTAAGTGCAAAATCTGTGGGTAAAATTGATAAAAAGGCATCCAAAGACACTAAGAAAAAAAAGAATAATGGGAATCAAAAAAAGAAAAAACTGAAGAGGAAGTTGACCGAGCATACCAGCTTGAAGAATTTAAATAAGAAAAAATCAAAAAAACGTCAGGCTGTTTGGGTAAAATCATTCCATATTGAATATGAAAAAGAGCTTAATAAACTGCAGATCGAGCTTTTAAAATTTCAAAAACATGTCATTGCCAATGATTTGCGCGTTTTGATGTTATTTGAAGGGCGTGATGCTGCTGGCAAGGGCGGTACGATCAAAAGGATTATGGAACATCTTAATCCAAGGGGCGCAAGGGTTGTTGCACTTCTAAAGCCCAGTGACAGGGAAAAAACTCAGTGGTATTTTCAAAGATATATCCAACAGCTTCCGTCTGGTGGGGAAATTGTTTTATTCGACCGCAGCTGGTACAACCGTGCCATGGTTGAACCAACAATGAATTTCTGCACGGATGAACAAAATAAGCGATTTTTAAAGGATACTCCAATGCTTGAATCCATGCTGGTCAAAAATGGGATTATTTTATTTAAATTCTTTTTTTCTGTTTCAAAAGAAGAACAGATGAGCCGGTTTGACTCAAGAGAGACTGATCCATTAAAACAATATAAAATTTCACCGGTTGACAGAGAGGCGCAGGAAAGATGGGATGATTACACCGTAAGAAAATTCCAGATGCTAAATGAGACTAATCGGACAATTTCTCCATGGACAATTATCCGGTCGGATGTAAAGAAAACAGCAAGACTCAATTGCATAAAATATCTTTTGTCTAAAGTCGACTATAAAGACAAAATCTCTGCAGAGGAACTCAAGGTAGATGAAAAAATCATTGTATCAGGTATTGATGAAATCAGATACATGGAAGCAAATTTAATGACTGGTGTTGAATTGCCTGGATAGCAATTAATTTAATTTTTTACCTGTGCGGAACATTTCTTTATAAATACCTGGCAGACGGTTCTTCCCAACCCTTTGATCACCTCTTTCACTGGATATGGGATACGGAAATGTTCCATATTGATTTTGTTCAAAGCAATGTTAAGAATTGCAAAAGATGCTTGCGGATCCCCATCAAACATACGTCCTGCGCTGCCTGGCTTAGGCCTGATTGGGACCACTGCTTAATATGGGCATGCCAGAACATTTGTTTCTTTGTAACTTTATCTTGCCTGAATTTTGCTGTCATTTTATTTAGGGTTTGTGAGTCCACTGGGTTTTGAGTATACTCAGAGTACATAGGAAAAATAAAAAAGATTAGAACTTAATAAGGACATTAGGAGGATTATTATGAATATTAATGCTTTTATTTCCAATCACCCTTGGGTTCCTTTGGTGTTTATTATCGTTTTTTTTGCTTTCCTGGCTGGATACAGTATATTCAAAGGAAAAAAAGGGGAGATACCCATTAATCTGAAGAACCCTGACATAGATAAAAGACGGCCTGATATTGGCAGCACTGATTCAAGAGTGATACCTCGCAACTAAACGATAAAAGATAAAGTCTTGTGCCTTTAAACAAAAGGCTCAATATATTAATAAATATAATACATTTTTGCGATATTCAGCGAGTTCAAGTATGCTGAGTTTACATTTGATTAGGTTTCCTTAGGTGGTCATCTTACTCTCCTTTTTTGAAATTCAGGTGTATGAGGCGGTCCCGAAGCTTTTCCTCTGTTCTGGCAAATTCATTTTGAAAATCCTTGTTCTCACTGTTGCTGAACCCGGCAAAATCCATTAGGTCCAGGTTCTTGATAAGATTCAGCAGGTCCAAGATATGGTCTTGAGCAATGGCCCGGCAGAAATCTGAATCCCGATTTTTAATTTTTTCAGCTAACTCCGGGTTGGATTCCAGATAGCCGGGGGCAGTATACTGCCGGTTGAGCAGAAGAAAAAGAAGCTGAAACAGTCCGTCCACCCGGTTGGTCTTGATCAGGGTGGGGCTGTGAAAAAATGAAAAATTTTTGTCAACACTCACCTCTGCCGTGCCCAGATATTGGACTCGTTCAAACCAGTCCAGGGTATAGGTCAGGTAATCCTGTTTCTGCCAGGTGTCCTTTTTCCAAGCATGAGCCTTTACCGCCTTATTCAACCCGTCCAGGCAGTCTTCAGTATTTGTATAGTCATAGGTCCCTAGTAGTGCCCCTGACTGGAAGATATCAATTCCTGGTTTATAGGCCTGATCACTGATTTCCGCGCACATGAGCCGGTCCTCTTGACCCGGCCGGAGAATAATTATTTTACAGGACGGCTTTCCTTTTTCTATGCGCAGGACCTCCTCTGCCGAATCAGGGGGAACAATTGCATCGGCTATTGCCTGAGAAAGAAAGGCAGCATAGATCGCTGGACTGACATCTACTTTGCCCAGAGCCAATTTGAACAGGTGAACATCCCTTTCATCCATCTCCCGCACCGGTATTATTCTTCCTTTTTCCAGATCAGGTAAAAAAAGGTCCAGAATTGATTCAAGACCTGCCTGATAGTGGGCACTCCTGGGATCTCTTTTTTCATCTATCCATTTTTTGACTTTAGGGGACACAGAAACCATATTATTTTTTCCCTTTTCCTGTTTGGGTTTATCTTGGATCAGATATCAAATCAGAAAAAAAGGTGTTTTGTCAACCTAAAAGTTGGGCTGATTATGGGAGCCTTCCACAATGCCCTGGGATTGTGGCTTAAACCAATGCATCAAAATTTATAATATGCTATACTGAAATTTTTATGGCAGATATTCAGACTTTTAATAAGAAAGAGGCAAAGCTTTTATGGATTTAGATATTTTTAAGAATATGAGTAAAAAAGAACTTCAAAAGTATATTGAATTTCTTTTAAAGAACTACAGAGTCATGGACGCATTCTGGTTTATCAAAATTACAGAAAAATTTGATCAGCCCACAGCAGAAAAAATTAATGAACAGGTCTGGGACAATGTTGCAGGATTTGCAGGCAAAGACCTTTTAGAAAAATTTGATATTCCAGAAAGAGGGCTTAAAGGATTTGTTAAGGCCTTAAAATTGTTTCCCTGGTGTATTCTTGTGGGATATGACATAGAAGAAAGACCCGACCAGGTTATTATTACTGTTCCTTCCTGCCCTGCTCAAGTGGCAAGATTAAAACGCGGGCAGGATGAGTACGTCTGTAAACACATGCATATGAAAGAATTTGCAAGCTTTGCAAAGGTTATTGATGAACGAATCAGAGTGGAATGCGTATTTGCTCCGCCAGACCCTCATCCAGATGATATGTTTTGCAAATGGCGATTCATCTTAGATGATTAGATAAGATCTCCTTTTTTGACTTTACCCAGAGATGTACGGGGGAATTCTGATTTAAAGGTTACTTTTTTAGGCCATTTATATTTTGCAAGTTTGTCATGACACATGGTTATGACATCTTCCTGAGTCATAGAAACTTTGGGAGGCAGAAGAACAAAGGCATGCCCTGACTCACCCCATGTTTCATCCGGTATGCCCACAATTGCCACATCCTCTATTTCTGGGTGAAGTTTGAGAACTTTTTCCACTTCAGCCGGATATACATTCTCACCTCCGGAAATATACAAGTCTCCGGCTCTGCCTGCCAGAAAGAAAAAACCATCTTCATCCATCCAGGCTAAATCTCCTGTATGAAGATATCCATTTTTAATTGTCTCTTCAGTTTTTACAGGGTCCTGCCAGTATTCTTTCATCATGATAGATCCTCTGACAACGATTTCTCCTATCTCTCCTGATTCTGCCATCTTTCCATTTTTATTCATAATAGAGACCTCTGCATGGAAAACAGGTCGGCCAACTGTGTCCGGCTTTTTTAAAGGGTCATTTTCCGATGCCCATAAAAGAATAGATGTCTCTGTCTGTCCCATAATCTGTCGGAAAGCAAGGCCTGATTTATTACATTTTTCAATCAGACCTTTTGTCAGCTTTTCACCTCCACCGGCACATACCTTTAATGAAGATATATCTTTTCTTTTTTTCAGATCAACCTTTAAAAGTTCCCGATATACTGTTG
>JAIOSM010000085.1 GCA_021107575.1 Desulfobacteraceae bacterium
GGATTAATTGAAAAAGGTGCATCATATGATAAAGAATCTTGGGCTGTATGGGTAAATGAAAAAAGGGCTAAAGCCCTGCCCGGAGCCCTTGACTTTTGTAATTATGCCAAAAAAAAAGGTGTAGAGGTTTTTTATGTTTCAAACCGCAGTACCACAAGAATTGATGCTACTGTTGAGAATATGATAAATGAAGAATTTCCTTTTGCAGATAAAGATCATATGTATTTGAAAACAGAAAGTTCAAATAAAACAAATCGCAGAAACAGTATCTTTGAAAAATATGACGTTATCTTACTGATGGGTGATAATTTAAGGGACTTTGATGAGATTTTCGGAGGCAGAGGTGAGGATTTTGGTTTCAATGTTGTTGACAAAAATAAAGACAAGTTCGGAACAAAATTTATCGTCTTTCCTAACCCGATCTACGGAGAATGGGAAAAGATCATTTATAAAGGTGATTTCAGCAAATCGGATGGAGAAAAAAGAAAGATGAGGGTGGATGCTTTGGATAAATAAATTGCATTGCTTTTATTACAATGCAAAAATTCAGAAATAAAATAATACAAAGAGAGATGACCGTCAAACAAGCCCAAGATATTGTTGATCAATGGATCAAAGAACATGGTGTTCGATATATCAGCTAATTGACAAACATGGCCATCTTAACAGAAGAAATTGATGAGTTAGCAAGAGTTTTTGCTCGTAAATTTGGTGAGCAATCATATAAAGATTCTGATAAAGGTATGGAACTCTCTGAAGAAATGGCAGATATCTTATTCGTCTTAATATGTATGGCTAACCAAACCGGAGTAGATCTTACAGAGTCGCTTAAGAAAAGTTTGGAGAAAAAAACAAAACGTGACAGTGACCGGCATAAAAATAACACTAAACTTGTATAGATGCAATTGAACATCTAATTAAAAAAATATATTTAGTATTCACATAAAATTAAAATTATGAGATCTTTTTTAACATTACTTTTTATTTTGTTTTCACAAGTTTTATTTTCACAATCTCTTGAAGTAGTTGTCGGAGTGCAAAGCAATACTATCCTAGGTACATTTATTAATGAAGATATAGAACTTGAAGATTTTGAGAATCAATCTTGGATGGTGGAAGAGGCAATAGGATATAGATATCCGGTCATTAAAATAAATGAAGATATCTCTTTTGGACTTCAAGCTTACTTATATCTCTCACAAGCAATTACAGCAGGAGGAAATACTTTAACACCTACTCAACGATTTGGGATTAGAACACCCGGATATTTATCTTTTAATTATGGCGCCGGTTCGTCAAGAGATTCCTATAAAGTATTTGGTGTTGGAGCAGGTATCGGATATACTTATAACATCTTAATATGTGATATAGTTCCTGAGAATTCTAAAGAAACAGGGATATATACTTTTGCAAATCCAACTGTTATGTTTGAAATTCCTTTTAATTTAAACAATTCATCCTCTTTCTTTAATACATTTAAACTACGATTTGAAAAACAAATAAATATGAATAGGTTGATGTATTCTACGATGTCAGGAAATTATTATTATGATTTTGATTCTTTTAATATTTCATACGTGCTTTATTTTAACTAATTAACAAAAAAATGAAAAAAAATATTTTAATAACTTTTTTGTTATTTGGACTATTTTCTCAAGTTACTCCCCAAAGTAAACTTGTAGAAACGATTGTAGGAACAGAAACGAAAATTAGCAGCAAAGCATATGAGTACTACCCATTGAAACTTAGGAACTGTAATAAAATAACATGGTTATTTGTTTGTGCTATTTGGACTGATTATGTAATTCCATTCGCCATGAAAATCATTTCTCTTTAAGTTGATACTTTTCATATCTTTATCTGTTACTTTTATACCGGTTTTATATTTGTTTTTATTTAATTCACAAATCACCTTTAATCCTTTTGTGGTTGTTGTAGAGCCAATTAAATTTATAATTATTTCATAACTCAGTAATGGTTTACCTCTCCAATTTTGTGCAATATAAGAAAATAAACGGTGTTCTATTTTATTCCATTTACTTGTAGCCGGCGGAAAATGACAAACTTCTAATTGCAGTCCTATTTCATTTGACAGCTTCTGTAATTCTTTTTTCCACAAACGACTTCGTGAACTATTGCTGCCTCCGCCATCTGCTGTAATTAAAAGTTTTTGGGCATTTGGATAATATGACTTACCCATTTTTGTCCACCATGTTTTAATTGTATTTGTCGCAAATTCAGATGTATCATGGTCAATCCCGATACTTACCCAGCCTTTATTTTTTGTGATGTCATACACTCCGTATGGAATAGCTTTCCCTTCGGCATCGCTAGGAAAATCATATACTTTTACTTTTTCAGGTTCTTTTTTGCGACATAATTCTTTTCCTGCATTTTTAAAATTACCAACAAGTTCTTTCTTTTTAGCATCTACTGAGATTACAGGCTGATATTCAGATTGATATGCTTTAATTGTTTCGTGTATATGTTCAAATTGAGCATTACGATCCGGATGACTTTTTCCTTCATCTGTTTTTCTGTTGGCTTGTAGACTAAATCCCTTTTCTTTAAGTATTTCACCAATATAATTGTGGCTTACATTAAATCCTTGTAATTTAAGTTCCGCCGATAATTTCCGAAGACTTTTACTTGTCCATAATAAAGGAGAATCCGGTTCACCTCGTAATGCAGGTTCTATCAATTTCGCAAGAGCACTTTCTGTTTGTGGCATTTTTTCTACTATTGTTTTTCTGCCGCCACCTTTCTTTCTTATTCTTGAAACAGGAATCTTTTCTGAGTTTTTTAGTTCTTGTACTCCTTTTGATATTGTTGTTCGTGATAATCCGGTTTGCTCTGAAACTACCTGTATTCCGCCATGTCTGAGAACTTTGGCTTCCGCTGCACCAAATAATCGAATAGATTTTTCATTTAAAAAAGGTTTGAGAAGATTAAATCTCTCTGAAATTTCAGTTCCCATTTCACATAAAGTTTAATAACTTTACAAAGGTAAAAAAATAAACCAAATAACCATGTTATTTTATTACAGTTCCTTAAAGACGATAAAACCGTATGGATTTCAAATGTTACGGATAAATTAATGCAAGTGATTTATTATGACGAAGAATTAAAAATGTTATCAGAAGTTCATTCAAATTTTTACAATGATGGGTATAAGGGTGCTAATAAATTAACGCTTTTATATGCAAACTTTACAAATGAAAATAATGTTTTTGTAATATTTAAACAAATAAACAGAAAAAAAGGAAAACAAATGCTTCTTGGTAATTTTGTTGATCTTCATTCAGGTGAATTTCAATTTTCTCAACATAAACTAATTACGGAAATACCAATAGATGCAAAAATAGAAGATTATCGTTTTTCAAAAAATCCGGAAAGAGATTTGTTTTTAATGGAATTTCACACACGATTAAAAAAAACAAGCACTAAATTGAAAACGAATTTCGTTGTATTTAATTCAGATTTAGATTTCGTTTGGAAATATGAAAGCCGACACAGCCAAGTTTTTACTAAATTTGAAAGTACTTCTTCTCTTATAACTGATAAAGGGAAAGTTCTGTCATTTATTAATATCAATGACGGTAAGGGAAGTTATGAAAAGGATGATGAAGAGAGGAGCGTTTTGTACATTCAAATTTTATCTGAAGATGGTGAAGAAAAAGATTTTGTAATAAAACTTGAAAAAAATCAATATTTATCGAAGTTTACTACACA
>JAIOSM010000014.1 GCA_021107575.1 Desulfobacteraceae bacterium
AGCTCAAGCTCTTGAAAAAAGTAATCGGTTATTTCCTGACAATGTGCTCCTGCGATGTCAAGCCATCTGCAAATAGCATCTTTATCATGTCCTGTGGCTCTTGCCGTTCCACGTATACTTCCTTTTTCAGGTATTAGTGCCAGTGTTCTAAGTATTTCGTCATCTGGGGTCTTAAGTCTAAAAAATATCGTACCTCTAGTTTCACTGAAACAATGTGTGCATGTATTGCATCTCAATAGCATCCGATTTTTCTGTCCATATCTCTCTTTAAGCCTTATATTTCCTTTATCCTTCTTACCGTAATCCGGGCAATCTTAGCATCCAAAATAAAAAAAAATCTTTTCAATTAGATTTGAAATGGATACTAAATATCCCAAAATAATTTGAATTATCTTCCATTCACAATTCTCCTCTATAGAGAAGGAATGTGCTTGAGACCAGACCGAATTTGTAAACTGGATTTGACCCATAGAATCAGCCTGTCGTAATTTAAAGTCATTATCATCTTTTTTGATGTTATAATAATGATTTGGTTTGAGATCACTAACAGTAAACACCACATTCTCACTATCAGTTGACTCAGCTGTGAAGTCTACGAGGATCTCGCCTTCTGGGAGAGATGTGTCATATTTGTTCACTTTTATATCATAGAGATAATCAGTTTTAGGTAATGATTTAAATCCATCATGTACTGTGAAATCATAACGAAGGCTACCGATATCCTCTATATATAGTCTACTTCCAGTTGAATAGAATCTAACATCATTCGGAGATGCATAGTTCGTTCCTCTTGTTATATCTGCTTCAAATACAGTTCCATCAGTATATTCATAAACGACATCAGAATTAGAATCTACACGCATTTCAAAGTTGTTACCGTTTTCATTTCGTACTATAATGTCAGCACAATTCTCAAACCTATAATATTCACCAGATTGAATAGTATTGTTTTCAAATAGTCCAGTGATAATACTCTCCGTTTGCACCAATCCGTTAAAAACATTATCTATCACAAATATATTTTGATTCACACAATCAGGGTCTCCACCATATTCCCCATACATCCGTAAGTCGCCACTTATACCTGTATCAGAAAATGTATTACCGATTATCCTCAGATTGGTGGTATTTATTGTCCTGATACTACGATGACAATTTTGGAAATCATTGTATAATATGGACACATTCTCGTATATCTCATTATACGAATGCATCCAGATTCCAGTTTGACCAGTATTGTCATATATTTTATTATTTGATATGGTAATATTATACACAAAGTCGTTTAAATCAATCAAGTTGTGTGTTGATGAATTGCCAATTGTATTTCCATCAATTGTAACATTTGATGTATAATGTGGAATGGCTGGACTGCTGTTATATATATGTCCCCACACACATACAGTATTGTGATATGATTCATTACATATACTATCAGTAAAAGATGAATCATGAACGTCATAATATGCCATGTAAGCAAACTGTGAATCATATGTTTTATATTTTCCCAAATTCATATTTGATTCATGAATGTTATCTGAATTGCCTATCCACACATCTGCACGATAGCCACCCATTGTAATTCCAGATACATTAATATACTGCTGTCCTTTTATCTCAATACCAAAATATCCATTTTCGTTATCTCCCCATGCATCATGACCATCATCTGTATATATTATAGGTGTGCCATTATATTCTGTCATTGTTATTGGATGCCCAGATGTGCCCGATACATTGAAATCCACAACTTCATCGATCCATGTACCATTAAGTAAATAAATGGTGTCACCCGCAGTAACATTTGATGCTGTGCCTGTGCCTGATACAGCATGGGACGGTGTAGCCCATGTATCATCGATTAAGAGCCCAGTATTTGAATTACTACCATCATTCGAAACATAATAATTAGTAGCTGAACCAATACTAGCAAAATATATAAAAATCAATGAGCTTAAAATTAATGTTTTTGCTAATTCAATTTGCATATGTTTAACCTATATTCATGTTCTTATTTTATCTACATTTCATCAAATTCACAAAATTTTAAACCGAGTGTCACAATCTATTTACATCAAGTTGTGCATAGGAATATATTATATAAGTTTCGGGTATTTTTAAATTCCGACTATATTACAATTAGGTCATATGACCTCCTCTTCATAACACTTATAAATGTGCAATGTAAAAAACATTTCGAATTCAAAAGAAGAGGTAAAACAGGTGAAAATAAATACAATCACATCTAAAAGGAAAAGTGTAATAATGCTTAAAAATGTTATGTATAAAGTCCTGATGGTCATATGAACCTATCCTGGAATATATCTGAAAGTCATGTATAAATATTTAATCTAAATTGTAAAATATATCAGTGGTCGTTTTGTTTTTTAAGGATGTAGCTCTGTTTATCATATTGACAACTTTATTTATTTTTATTGTTAGAAAAATCAATAAACAGAATATATTTACTATAGATGGAGTATTTGCTGTAATAGGATTCCTATTGGGATTATTCATCACATCATTAAATTTTATATACAGCAATAACTATCTTATTACAATTGGTCCTTTAATGACTGTTGCCTGTTTGTTATATCTACGATTTAGTAATAAATTATTAACAGATAAAAAGGATTTGAATTTAAGCTTTGATGTTAAAACATTGAAATTAATAAAGATTCTATACTGGATTTGCATTTCAGTTGCATTAATTACTTATCATCATGCAATTCCGTATTATAGACCACCAATTTTTTTTATAAGTATCTCTGTTGGTATAACGATGCTTGGTTTGGAGATAATGGGATCTAAATTCAAAGATAATTCCAATATTTTCAAGATTATATTGAAAATACTTTTGATATCTCTTATCCTAAGGGGTAGTGCTTACTTTATTTCTCCATATCCAGTTGGTTCTGACCCATGGGGTCATGCTGATATCATAAATGACTTCATTACTTATGGTACTTCCAACCTTCACAAAACACATCCATATTATAGTAATTATCCATTAATGCATCTGCAGGCAACTATTACGAATTTGATTGGAAATATAACTATAAAAGAGTCCATGTCAATAATTGGAACAATCCTCATTTTAAGCACGATAATTGCCTACCTTCTTGCAAAAACAATTACAGGTAATGTCAACATCGCATTGCTTTCTATGTTACTTCTCAATTTTGCAGATTTCCATATTCGATGGAGTACTGAGGTCATTGCTATGACATTTGGAATTGCCATATATACTATGCTATTGTATTTGACAATGAAAAATAAAAAAAAAGGCCCAATATACAAAGTGTTTTTGATACTGATTCTTTTCATGATTGTTTGGACACATACGATTACTTCATTTATTGCGTTAGTTTCAGTTGTCTCGCTCTATTTTGGATCGATAATATATAACATCATATATAAAAAAACCATATTAAAAAAACCATTATATAGCTATATGTTTTGTATTCTGTTCATAATAATATTGCTACTACATTGGATGGACCCAAAATATCCATTTTTTGAAAGCATAATAACGGGGTTAATAAGTTCAGTATCAAGTGAAGCGGGTTTTCTGGGACGAGATATAACACTTACTGATCAAGGTATTTTAAATTCAATTATGGATATTTTTGGGTTTTTGATATATATATTCTTTGGTATTATTGGATGTTTATATTCATTATCTAAAAAACATGCGAACCAAAGAAAAGTTTCAATGATTTTTATGCTTGTTGTATTATATTTTGTTTTTTTTGTATTCCCTGTAATGGGAATGAGAGATATCATGCCTAATAGGTGGCCTGCATTCATTTATGTAGGTTTTATATTATTTGTTGGAACTGGATTTATTCAATTTATAAGTATCTTTAAAAACAAACAACAAAAAATTTTTTTTATAATACTTATTTTGTTAGTATCATCGTTTTTCATGATAACAAATTCTTCAACAAATATGGATTCGCCCATCTATGGAAAAAATTTAAATCGAAAATATATTTGGCAACAATCCGAAATATCATTGTTTGAAAAAACATCTATTTTCTACAGTGGATCAATTGTTACAGATTTGCAAACAAGATATAGGCCTTTTGAAATATATTTAAAAAGGGATGCATCAATATATCATTTGACAATAGATGAGAATATTAATTGGGATTATATGGACAACAGGTTGGTGATTTGGAGGGAAACCAGTTTAACAAGATCATTACAAGTTCACGGATATAGAAATCCACATATATTACTTGGAAATGATTTTAAAAATTATTTGGACGAAAATTTTAATTGCATATTTGATACAAGGGGTGCAAGAGCATATATATGAAATTAAGATTAAGTAAAACAAAAAAAGATATCCAATGGTCATTTATCAGTTTAGCAATATCTTCTCTTTCTCATCTTTTGCTGAGGATTGTACTTGGTAAAGATTTAGGTGCTTCTGGACTGGGATTATACACACTAATTTTTACTGTATATCTATTAAGCATGCGATTTGTACCTTTTGGTACTGGAGCAGCATTGACTAGGTACATTCCTATGAATGATGGAAACCCACTACAAATAAAAGAGTATGTATCTATTGGATTAATATGCTCTTTTATTACTGGTTCAATATTTTGTGTTATAATTTATATATTCTCTGATACAATTGCAATAAACTTTTTTCATAATCCAGAGATGACATATCTACTAAAAATTACTGCTTTTTGTATTCCTTTTATAGCAATAGAAAAAACGGTTCTTGGTGCAATAAATGGATTTCGAAAAATGAATTGTTTCGCATTTTTAAATATTCTTCAAAATACCTCTGTGTTTATAATATCCGTTGTGCTTGTAGTTTTTTTTAAAATGGATGTACTGGGTGCAGTGTTAGGATTTGTTATCCCTACAATCATGATTGGATTCTTGTCGTTATCTTTCATTAAAGATCAACTTAGGATCACACTTAAATTATTTAGCTCAACAACTCGGAAAATTTTATGGTTTGGGTTTTATTCTGTACTTTCAGCTTCTGTTTCAACATTAATGATACACGTAGATAGTTTATTGATTGGTCATTTCATGACTAAAACTGAGGTTGGATATTATGCAGTTGCAATTATTTTGATTGAGGGAGTAATTTTAATTCCAAGTGCCATACAAAAGGTAACTACACCCACAATAGCAAAGTACTATGGAAAAAATGATTACGAAAATATAATAAAATTAATTAAGGAAACTATGCTAAAAACTTTTATATTGACAATGTTTTTAATAGCATTTCTATTAATTTTTAGCAAATTTTTAATTGTTTTTTTATTTACAGAGGAATTCTTACCTGCATACACACCTTTGATTATACTATTGGTGGGCTATGGAATACGTGCACCATTTATTTCCATTGGAGGTACATTATCAAGCATTGGAAAAGTTGATATTGCATTCAGAGTTAATGCTCTTTCTTCCATAATAAATTTGATACTAAACCTTATGTTAATTCCAGTATTTGGCATTGTAGGTGCAGCATGCGCCACTTCGGCATCATTGGTGATCTCTGTAGCAATAGCATTATATTTTATAAAAAAATATACTTTTGTTAGTTGAATATTCTTTCAAATATCTTTGTTTTAGCGTTAATATTAAAATGAATTTCTGCGACATGTCTTGATTTTAATTGTTTTTTATGATAATTATCATAACAGTCAAGTAAAGCAGTATACACTGAATCTTCACTTGAATAACAAACAGAACCTACATTTTCTTTTAATATGATATCTGAAATCTCATTAATCGAAGACGTTATGATTGGTCTCCCAACACTCAAAGACTCAATTAATGACCGAGGATAATTTGGAGTGTCAAGATGATTTATGTTTATTAATATCGTAATATGTGATCTATTATACAGAACTTGCATATTTTTAATTTCGTCGTTTATAATTACGGCATCATCATTTAAATCCATGGAATTAATTAAACTTTTCATTGAATTTGATAGGTTGGTATAACGGTCTCTTCTCCAAACTATAATTAATTTGGAATTGATTTCTCTAGTAAATCTTTTGAAACCTTTAAGCATAATCTCTATACCTTTATTTTCAAAGGCTTCTATAGTTAAAGGTGCACTTGCAAATAGTATAACAAACGGCGAGATTTCTGGTGGAGTAGTATCTGAAAATTTTTTTAAATTAACCTCAGGTAAAAAATGAAATGTTTTTAAATTATTATGTGTCCGTTTATCAATAATATATTTTTCTTTTTTATTAGTTATGCCCACATATTTTAATCTTGGAAATACATATCTAAAATAATTGCTGTAGTCAAAATTGTTCTCATTATAGAAACACTGATTAGAAATAATATGGATGATTTTGTTTTTTAATAAGATTGAAAAAAAAAACAGGAAATAACAATCTGGTTTCCTCATGAGTAATACATTTTCAGATCTAAAAACCATAAACCATAGTGAGTAGACCAAAAAAAGGAAAAATCCTATAGCATTACGCTTAAATATTATTGAATTACTATTTCTATATATAAGTTTATTTATTCTACCTGTTGTTATTAAATAGATTCCAAAATAATTTGATAATTCATAAACTCTGTTTTTCCCAGCTTCATCATATGGAGGTCCATAACCGAAACCCCATATACAATTCTTTTTCATTTTAGAACCTCTTTAATAAAATATATAAATGGTCACAAATAGCATAGCTTTCTGCTAATGTTGATACCAATTGAGATATTCTCAATTTTAATTAGATTTATGAAACAAACTATAAAATTGTAGCATTGAAACAGCAAAAGCATAATCTTATTGAGTATGTGCATAATAAACCTTCGAATATATAGTTAGTGTGTTTTTCGCAATCTCTTCCCATGAAAAATTTCCAACATACTCGATTATCGTCTTAGAATCCCATTCAGTATCTAAAGCAATCAATACTTTTTCTGCTAATTCTTCTGAATCAGCAGACTCAACTAAATAACCATAGTCATCGGAAATAATAATTTCTTCACTTCCACCATTATAAGTTGCAACAACTGGCCTTCCACAAGCCATTGCCTCCAACTGAACTATACCAAAACTTTCACTTAAACTTGGTAGCACATAGATATCACAAGCATTCATCCATATTGGCAATAAATCATCTGGCACGGATCCAATTAATTTGATATGATTTTGTAAATTTAAATCATTAATTTGTTTTTGTAATTTATTTCGTACTTTACTTTGTAATTCGTCTTCTGCTGGAACAGAACCACCTATGAAACATAATACGTCGTTTCTTTTTTCTGTAATGATTTTCATGGCATCTATGAGGTAATTGATTCCTTTTCTTTCTATTAGCCATCCCAAACTAAACAGAATTTTGTAATTTAACTGCAAATTTAGTTTGTCTCTACATTTATTTTTGTCTAATGGTTTAAATTGAGGAGAAAAACCATTTAGAATAGAAAATACATTATCATTAAACTGTTTTAATGCTGGAACATCTTTTTTATTGACTCTCAGCAAAACATCTGCATTTTTCCAAGAATTATTTATTAAAGGGTGATTGATACTTAACTCTTTATAGAACCATTCAGAATTTTCATGTATTGTTACGACAACTGGTTGATTATATTTCTCTTTTAATTTAACACCAATATAGGAAGACGGCCATGAAAAATGTGCATGGATTAAATCAAACTGGATGCTTTCCTTTTTGATTAAATTATCAACAACTTTGAAGCGGTTGTCAATTAAAATTTTGCTGAACCATAAAATTGGTATGTAATAACATCTTGGATAGTAAACTTTGATATTATCATAACTATAATTTTCACATAATTTCTCTTTAGCTAATTTTTTAAAGCTGAATAACACAGGAGCAATAACATAAATTTCATTGAAATATTTTTTGAATGGTTCTAATTGATTTTTAACAAAAATATCTGTAATATAAGTATTATCTTTATTTGGATAAGACGGGGTAATGACCAGTAAATTTTTATCAGAAAAATCCTTAGTAGTGCTTAGTTTCATATTTAATCACATCCAATTAATATTAAAATATCTATTTTTTAAAGGGGAAATTATCGATAAAATCAACCACAAATGCAGTTACATCAATTTTTTCTTTTAATAATTTTTCTCTTTTTTGCCTACCCTCTTCTTTTAAGTTCGATTTTTTTAACAATTCCAAAGCTTTTACCAAAGATTTGTTTCCCATTGTACCTTCATCATAAAAGTTATACACAAGATCATATTTTTCTTCCTCCTCATCTGTATAACCCCTTCCGATATAATCACAAAAAATTGCATGAGTTCCAAGTACAGCACATTCTGATGCCATTGTTGCACTATCACCATAGAGCAATGTCGCGTAGTATAACAAATGATGAATTTTTTCAGGAGAAATGGTAATTTGATATTTAGCAAACTCTTTTTTTAACTTACCTTCAGATGTTATTAATACACGACCATGTTTTTCAAATTCATGCACAGCCCTCAATTTATCCTCTAAAGTTAAAGTTTTGTGACCCATATCATGACTGGCACCCCACGAAACGAATCTTAGGATTATGAACGGATCGCTCTTGGCAAGTCCAAGTTTACTAAGCACCTCTGGGTTAGGTGTAAAATAATTAGGGTGCAAATATGCAAGTTCATGATAACCAGCATATCTTATTTGTTTTATTCCAAGTTCTTTTTTGAAACAAGAAGGAGTTAAAACTACATCTGTAAGTGGTAAAACTGATTTTATTATAAATCTCGCATGTTCAGTATCAGCCAATGAAATATATTTTTTCCCTAATATTTTAGCATCGATAGCTAGAGATGGATCCATCATGGATAAAATAAGATCTGGGTTAAAATTTTTGATTAAAGGTATAAATTTTAAAACTCTGGAAATCATTTCGATTCCTAATCCAAATAGTCCACTCCCAGTATTACTTATTAAATCATAGTCAAAGCCATATGTTTCTAAAAGATTTATACAAAATTCTTTATTTCTTGCAATGATCTTAATTTCATGCCCTTTTTTTTCCAAAGCCCATATTATATTTTTATAAAAATGCACATGAGCAGGATGTCCTACACTTATCAGTATCTTCATCATAACACCTTTGAATTATCTTTGCCAATCTTTCTTAATATTTTTGCAGGTACACCTGCAACTATTGTAAAGGAAGGTACATTCTTAGTAACAACCGACCCCGCACCTACTATTGAAAATTCTCCAATTGTTATATTAGGCAATATAATGCAACCAGCACCTATCCAAGCATCATGTTTTATTCTAATATTTCCTACTTTAATTAGTGGAGAAACTTCTTTTAATTCACTAAGTTTTGAAAAATTGGGATCAGATGTCAATATACATATAGCATCCGGAGCGATTGCAACTCTATCTTCAATTAATAAATTACCCTCATAACCTACATTACAAGCAAGTCTAAAGTCGTCATTAATAGTCACGTTTTTACCTATTTTAACTCCTGCCGCTCTAAGAAAAAACACTCTAAATGCACTTGGAAAAACGACTTTGGCCAAGACCCTACAACTAATCCGGAAAAATTTTTGAAGAATGTTCATGGTTTGCACCTTATAAAATATTAAGTCAAATAATTTTTTGATAGATATTCAATCCTATATTTGAAATTTTCATTTTAACAGGAGAATGCAGATGAGTGTATCTACCGTAATTAATTAAATTTCCACCAAATCGTCTTTTGAATTCTCTTGGACCGTATTCTACATCTGGTTTACCTGCACCGCCAAAATCAAATAATTTGTAATTATTTTTCACACCCCATTTGAGAACATGCCATACTAAATAATCATTCGGATATAGCGATGATGCATTATTAGAAGCTCCAGCATACCAATCATGAATAAAATTATTATATGTTAAAACAGCTCTGGCTCCAATGTAAGCATCGTCATGCTTTGCTAAAAAAAATCTTGACATGTTCTTTGGAACGAGTTGCTCAAACGCCGACTCAAATAACGTCATATCCGCGAGTGGTACTTTTACTCTACTATAACTTTCTTTCAATAACTTATAAAAAATAGGGATCATTTTTTTGTGTTTAATTTCTTCAATTACGACACCTTTTTTGGCTGCTCGATTGATATTTTTTCTTCTTGATTTATGAATCTGCCTCCAAAGATCTTCTTCTGATTGATCCAAGTTTATTAAAAAATTAAGATGGTCTTCATAGCTATAATATTTTACATTGTTTAATATAGATTTTATATCATACAAATTCCATATTTCTGTATAAAGAGATTTTTTTTGGACTTTGTTATCGTATTCAAATAACAGTTTAGACAAAGTATCAATTGAATTATCCGATACAAGAGGGCCACCTAGAATAATAGAACGTGTAGAAAATCCTCCCAATACAGCTTTACCCAATAAACCTGTCATCTCACGCATTGTTACTCCAAGTAGCACACCATCAATTTTATTCGTGACTTCATTAACAGCACAAAGTTTTATTGGTGAATAATTTTTTGTATTTTTATAAACATCATACATTGACGACATTTGAAATATATTCCCAAGTGGATGATACTTCACATACTCATCCCATTTTTGATCGTCGATATCACTAATAATATACATTATTTCCTCACCACCCTCAAAACCTTCTTCCCTGAATTATTTGCAAGATCATATAACCAGAACAAACTCCAGCTAACAGCATTTGAGGTCCATCGGTCAGGATGCAGTGAAATATAAAAGTTACTGATCTCACCACCCTCAACCAGCTTAATAAGATCATCAGTTGTATCAGCAAAGACCTTTTCTGTTTTACCAGGAATAAAATCTCTCAGATTGTTCTTTGAGTTCCAACCCCGTCCTGTGTCAGTAAAATAATTGAGATCTTCTCCAGCAGATAAATACGCCTCTCCAAGAATTCCAAAATCCCTGAAATCATAGATATTCCATATATCTCGATTATCATATTTTGACATAGGACTTCCGTGCATGCAGATTGTTTTAAGGTTGCAGATATTTCTGAACTTATTCACGTCATCCTCGAACAATTTTATAGCTTTTTCACAGTCACCTTTTGCAGTGCTCAAAACCTCATAGTGGTATCCAATCTCATGTCCCATTTTCTCAATCTCTTGTATGATCTCAGTAACAAAAACATTATTACGGGTTCTGAAATAGTAAGTTGCCTGTATCCCCAACTCCTCTTCTATACGTGCGGTTTTCAGTGCTGTCCTAGGCCGTCCGTCTACGTCGTGACGCATCAATACAAAATGTTCGCCCAGCTTATCGCCTGCGGTCATGTACCTATCCATGGTGATGGTTGTGCAGTTATCTGCTATTGCGGAACAGAGTTGATGGAACTTGTCAAGTGTAAAGTCAAGATTGTGAATATTTAACATTACAGATCACCATAATCATTTAGTATATCTATAATCAGATTGAGATCTTTTTTGTCCATGTTTGGATGAGTTGGTACAGTTAAAGTTTTTTCTGTCATTTTTTCAGCTATTGGATATTCAATAGAATTTTTTTTGAATAGGTATGGAAGTGAATCTACCAGATATGGAGTTACTTCTATTCCTGATCTTATAAAAGCTTTTATAAGTTCATTTCGATTCTCCCTGTTTATATTTTCAAAGTAGACCGGCAAACGTGAAAAGGTCGACTTCATCTGCCTAGATATTTTTGGAAACAACAGATCATCCCGATCTAAATTATCAATCAGATAGCTGGCATTTTTAATCCTGATATTGTTATAAGTATCTAGCTTAGATAGTTGCTGTACACCCAGAATAGCCTGGAGCTCTGTATACTTATACATCAACTCCCGGATATCATAATATGAGGTTAAATTTGTTTCTCCCGGATTTTTATTTCCCATTAATTTATATATTATTGAATAAAAAGTATTAATATTGCAAAGCGAATATCCAATGAGATAAGCAAATGTCTTTATTTGATGCACAATGCCATGATTTTCGAAAGTGTTGTTAATTGCAGATATTTTGCCAGAAAGTTCCTTATCATTGGTACAAACAATACCACCATGAATCGTAGAGATGGGTTTACCCATATTCAAACTGAATAACCCGGCATCTCCAAAGGTACCAACTTTTTTCCCATTATATTCAGCACCCATTGATTGGCAGGAATCTTCAATTACCATGGCCCCGTGATTATGAGATATTTCTATAATATCCTCTATAGAACAGGGGTAACCGAACATATGGGCTGCGACCACAACTTTAGTGTTGCTTGAGATATTTTCACAAAGATTGTCCGGACCCATATTGTATGTATATGGCTCAATATCAACAAATTTGACCTTAAACCCCATCTCAATAACAAGTCTTGGAATGTCCTCACATATATATGCAGGAACAATAACCTCATCACCCTTTGTTAAATCACAGGCTTTTAGTATGGCATATAGGCCAGAAAAGCCGGAACTTGTAAGATTGACGTACTTACAAATCAGATAATTAGAGACTTCGTCTCGAAATGTTGCACAACCGGCTGAATGATTCGTTAAATACGTAGATGTTGCCTTTTGGATTTCTTGTGGATAAATGGGCGCTTGAGAAATTGGGATCATCGCAAAACTCCTAATCTATTATGTTCAATGTCAGAAACCAGGTTACCTGTTAACATGCTCTCTCCCACATCATGGTACATTCTTCCTAACCATCGGCCCGATTTTATTTGCCAGTAATAAAGGCATTCTACTCCAAACCTTTGCAAATTTCCCGTACTCATTCTGAGGTGGCGACAGGACCTTTGATGGTGGATAATAACAGTAATTTAATGAAACTTCAGCACAACCACACCGACTTTTAAATACATAGTTACCGGAATTAACCAGACTTCTGCCAAAATCAACCCATAATAGATTATTTTCAGACGCATATTTAATACAATTCCAGTATATAAAATGATTGGGAGTATATTTGAAAAAATTGAATAACGATGCACCCCATGCAGTAATCAATACGTCTTTGAATGTTAGGATATAGAAAGCAGATACCTGAAGATCATCTACATTTGCTCTTGAAATAAAGACATTGTCCGGGAATTGCTTAAGTATATTTTTAAAAAATTCATGATCATGAACCGGTGTGCCCAGGCGCTTCATACTTCTGGAATATATCTCATAGAATTCAGAGATCGCATTAAAACTTGAATCCATTTCATATTTTAAATTGCATTTCATTCCTTTTCGTATTCTATTCCTGACATTTCTGTTTATATTATTCCAAACATGGCCATACCCTTCAGAAACATCTAAATGAAATGTGGAGTGATTTTTTATACAGTTAATATTTTCATGAGTATTATTAACTTTAAAATTTCTAAACTCGCAATAATCCACACCCAATTTATTTCCAATATCAATTGCTTTATCAATCAATGCTTTCTCAACAAGACCATCAGCAGCACAAACCCCACCATAAGGAACAAACGGAAGGGATATAAGTCGTTTACCAAAAAATAGATTGGTCATATAAAATAATGGTAGAATACCAACAATATCTCCGGCATCTTCCCCAGCAAATAAATAATATGGTTTATGATCATAGCTTTCTTGGATAACTTTTTTCCACCCAATTTGATGATAAAATGTGGTGTCGTCATTTTCCATGACAAATTCATCCCACTTTTTTTCATTTTTTGGCTTTAATTGTTTAATCTCAAATTCCATCATGATCACTTAACATGTCTTTTAGTGGGACTATCTTAACACCTTCTAAATTGTTCAAAATATACCGGATCCTCGTTTCAATAATTTTCCCTTTTTGCGTCCAGTATAAGGGTCTCCCTTTCCCAATATCTGGAAACTTCTCATCAGAAATATCAATTGGATGAAAATAAAACACCGTATGTCCTCTATTCAAACTCTGCTTAAGCCCCTTCAATATCAAACGGGCGCCAAGAAACCTCAGCATCGGTCCACCTGTTGTAGGGATCTTGAATCCCATATCATAATAGGCCCACGGAAACTCAACTAAATTCCTACTCAAAGCAGGCTCCAGGCTACCTGCAGATGGATGATAAGGTATAGAAGATACCCCTTCCAAGGAAGAATCTGTTTTATTGTACAGCGAATTTTTAGACACTGATGAATCGTACTTAAATCCAATTTTTTCAAGTGAGTCAAGCATCCATCCTGCCACCATTGCATTTGGTGCCCGGTAGCCAATTACTTCTTCTCCTGATATCTTTTCAAGTATTTTCTTTGCCTTTATAGTACCTGTCTCAAAATCTTCAATGCTCATCATAGGTTTTTTTGTCCTTTGATCTAACTTACATGTATGATGTGCCCCATGGCATCCAATCTCATGACCTCTTTTGGCAATGGATTCGATCAAACCCGGGTAATGCTCTGCAATATCCGCAACAATAAAGAATGTGGCAGTTATGTTAAATTCATCAAGAAGATCCAGTATTTTTTTTGTAGGCCTACTCAAGTAATCATATTTACTGTCCCACTGTTCGAAAAAATCCTCCACACTATTGTAAACTGAAAAACTAGACCCACAGACCGACGGGATATGATACCAGTCTTCAATGTCAATTGTAACTGATAAACTACGATTCTTTTGCGCATGATATTTCGCCCCACTGCATCTTAATAAGATCTTCTTCCCAAAATTAACCGTAAAATCCCTGAAATTGTAATATTTCCAGAGATCACGATTGTCAAAATCCACCATTAGACATCACCATATCATGATTATCAGAAGAGCGAACATTTATTAATGTGTGTGTATTATAGAACATATAATGTTCATCTTCGGTCATCTCGGGATTACGTTTGGCATCTTCTTTCTTGCAGGCCTTATAGTACCATCCATCAGACGTCATTTTGATTACCGTTTCATCGCGTTGGGTGCCCTGCTGCCGGACCTGATTGACAAGCCAATCGGCAGGATCCTGTTCGCAGAGTCGGTGGCCAGCGGGTATCTGGTCGGACATAGTCTTGTATTTGTTATCGTCATATTCATTGTGGGTTATGCCCTCTACCGGCAGCGCGGGAACAGCCATATCATCCAGGTGGCGGGAGCCAGTTTCCTGCATCTGGTGGAGGACCAAATGTGGAATCGTCCGGACAGGGTCCTTTGGCCAGCCCTG
>JAIOSM010000143.1 GCA_021107575.1 Desulfobacteraceae bacterium
GTGTTTTATTATTCTTTTCACACTGTTTTTTGTATATGAGGGTATGTTTCGCCAGAGAAATGTTCCATGGATTATTTCAAAGTAATCACGTATGGTTGGCTGTGAGACTCCAAGAGACCTTGCAACTTGCGAATAATTGATCACTGTGCCTGAGATGCCGGCAAGAAGTCTTACAAAGGTGCGGAATCTGTTTTCATTAATTTTTGGAAACAATCTTAAAATGTCTCTCATGATGTAGGTGCCTAAATACTGATTCATCCATAGAGAACTAAAGCGTTTATTTTGTTTGACCCAAGGTTCCGGGTAGCCTCCCTGAAGCCAATATTGATGAACTTGTTTGATATGACTTTTGGGTTTGAGATCCTGTATCAGGGCTTTGATGGTAGTTTTTTCCACTATTGATTGGCATAATTGAAAACAGGTATTGGTGCTTGAAATTTCCGCAAAAGCAAGGGGCGCCATTTCAATTATTCCAATACGCCCTGCCAGGCTTTCGGAAATTGATTTGACAAGATCAGGAGAACTTGATCCTGTTATTATAAATCTGCCGGTTTTTTTCCTGTCACTGTCTATGGCAACACGCAGTGCCGGAAAGAGTTCAGGGAATATTTGAGCTTTATCAATCCCGATTTTATCAGAGTTTAATCTAAGGAATAAATCTGGATCATGGGAGAGAATTTGAAAATCACTCTGTTTTTCAAGATCAAAAATTTTCCAGTCTGGTGTAAAAGATTCAAGTAATGTTGTTTTTCCACACTGTCTTGGTCCTATAAGAGCAACACATGGAAAAAATTGAAGATATTCATTGATTAATTTTTTATAAGCTCGTTCCATGCCCTGTAAAATAAAACAAACACTTTGAAAATGCAAGGCTAATTATTAAAATTGTTCAAGACAGACTAAATGACAGCTCTTATGATAGAATTATATAGTATTATTTTTGTAATTTATTATTATTATCTTGACAATAAAAATACTTTATGATTTCATAAAAATATGAAAACTGATCCTAAACTGGTCGGAAAAAATATCCGTTTTTTCCGAAGGTCACGAAACTGGACACTTTTACAGCTTGCATCAAAAATAGGTATCCGGGAAGGACCTTTAGGACGTATTGAAAGAGGGATTAATCTCCCTTCCGCAAGCGTGTTATATCAACTTTCAAACGTATTAAAAATTTCAATAGATGCTCTATTTGCTTCTGAACTCTGCCAAACATCCGGTGAAAGCTCTATTGAAGAAGACATAATATCTCCAACCCCGCCAAAATCTCTTTTAAATGCCTGCCAGGATATTATGGCCGCCTTTCATGCACTGGAAGATATCTGCAAGGCACAAAAATATGCCTACCTTCCTTTATCCATTCCTTTTACTCCAACTTACCCGGGTATGGAACAGCTTGCAGTCCGTGTCAGGAGATATCTGGGAATAGGCGATTCTGTGGTGTTTGATAATTTTGAGTTATTTGAAAATTTTGGCTTAAGAATTATCCTGTTCCCTTTTACAAGAGGTGCAAAAGAGATCAATTCTATTTCATTCTACGAACCCGGCTTTCATAATGCCTTCTTTTTTTTAAACTCAAAAAAGAATCCTGAAAAACAACTTTTTTCCCTTGTTTATGAACTTGGGAAAATATTGATATCCAATCAATTAACATTACAAAGCCAGTCTCTTTTTTCTAGCCAGGAGGAAAATTCAGAAGATAAGAGACCAATTAACGCAAAACGTGCAGCCAACCGTTTTGCCGCAACCTTTCTAATTCCTGAAACCGCAGTCCGCACAACTGTAAGTCAACTTGGCATAACCGAGCAAGGCTGGTCATGGGGACTCCTTTTAAGAATCAAGCACCGTTTTGGAGTATCTACCCAGGCATTCCTTTACAGACTTGATGAACTTAATTTGATTTCAAAACAGCTAAAAAGCCAATTTGATACCCTAATACAAGAATTTTATGATTCAACAAACTATCAGGAACCCGATTCAACAAGACGTTGCTTAACACCAAACGGACGCTTTTTTGACCTTTTATTGACAGCAGAGAATATGGAGCATACAAACGAAGAAGTAAAAGAAATAAAACAATTGCAAAAAAGGTTAAAAATAATACATAAATGAACAAAGTCAGGGAATCTTTAAGGAATTTTTAAATGCAAAGTAAGTTTATAGCGCACTATCGGGATTTCGATCAAAAAAAACAGTCTGTTAACGATCATTTAAAAGGGGTTTCGGATATTTGCCAAAGGCTTGCTGGGAAAGTAGGTATGTCAGAAGCAGGGTTTATACTTGGGTTGCTACATGATTTCGGTAAATATAGCCAGCAGTTCCAATCCTATATCCAATCGGCAACAGGAATACTTAATCCAGATGATGAAGCATATGTAGATGCCAATGCAATTCAAGGTAAAATAGACCATGCTACTGCTGGTGCCCAGTGGATTTGGCAGCGCTGCAATAAGAGTTTAATCGGTCAAATCCTGGCGGTCTGCTTGGCATCTCACCATGGCGGATTACTTGATTGCTTGCAGGTCGATGGTAAAAATGGTTTTTTAAAACGGATTGACAAAGATGACACTAAAACCCATTTGCAAGAATGTTCGGCTGTTGCTGATATTAAAGTGGTTAACGAGCTTGAAAAGATTATTTCTGGTTCATTCTTTCAGAATTTTAGCAGACAACTGGAAAGGATTTATAAGTTTGAACAAAAAGAGCCAAATCGTATAAAACATTTCCGGCTGGGTTTTTTCACCCGTTTTCTTTTTGGCTGTCTTATAGATGCAGACCGTATTGACAGTGCGGATTTTGGAAATCCAATTAATCGAAAACTACGACCTATCAAACCAATTGATTGGCAAATAGGTATTAATCGCTTGGAAAGGAAAGTTTCCAGTTTTCCTTCCCGTAATCATATTGATACCATTCGCAGTGAGATTTCAACCCAATGTCAGAAACGGGCAAAGGACGCACAAGGCATTTATACTCTAACGGTGCCAACTGGTGGAGGTAAAACTTTTGCCTCCATGCGTTATGCCTTGCATCATGCAAAAGAGCACAATCTTGATCACATTATTTACATTATTCCCTTTACCTCTATTA
>JAIOSM010000466.1 GCA_021107575.1 Desulfobacteraceae bacterium
CCCTGCTGAAACTTCAAAATTGATGGAAGACATTTCACGCATATCAGAACTGAGAATTGATGTTCTCCTTGTGGAACATGATATGAAAGTTGTGATGGGTGTGTGTGATCATATTGTATGTGTTGATCATGGTGTTAAGATTGCCGAAGGGAATGCATCTGAAATTCAGAAAAACCCTAAAGTGATTGAAGCATATCTTGGTCAGCCAGCCAAGCAATAATTAATATAATTTTAAGGAGAGGATTATGAAAAAAAGATTGTTATCAATTGTTGTAATGGGATTGATTCTTGTTCCATTCCTGCTTACTACAGCATCAGCAAAAACTTTGAAAATTGGCTCCATGAGTCCATTAACAGGACCCTATGCTGCTGACGGAAATGACATTAAAAATGGTGTTCTTTGTGCCATTGATGTCATCATGGATGAAGGTGGAATTCCTGGTTATGACAAGATTGAGCTTTTTCCCCAGGACACAGCATGTGATCCAAAACAAGCTGTAGCTGCTGCCAACAAGCTTATCAACCTTGAAGTAGCAGGCGTTATCGGCGCATATTGTTCTTCGTCTACTATCCCTGGTTCTGCAACACTTGATGAAGAAGATATTATTATGCTGACTCCTGCTTCAACACATCAGGATGTTACTGACCGTGGCCTTAAATATATGTTCCGTATGTGTGGCAGAGATGATGCCCAGGCCCCGGCAGCAGTTAAGTTTTTGAAAGATGCTCTAAAAACAAAAACTATCTTTATTGTTGATGATAAAACTACTTATTCTCAAGGTCTTGCAGATGGTGTTGAGGCAAATTGCAAGAAAAATGGGATAAAAGTTCTTGGACATGACCATGTTAACCAGGGCGACAAAGATTTCTCAGCTATTTTGACCATGGCAAAAAGAGAAAACGCTGATGTCCTTTATATGAGCCTTCAAAATCATGCTACAGGAAGCCTTATGGCTATTCAGGCAAAAAGATTAGGACTTAAATCTCAGATTGTTTCCCAAGATGCAATGTATCATCCTAATTTCATGAAAGTTGCTAAAAAAGCTGCTGAAGGTATCTATGTAACTTATGGTTTTACAGATAGAACTACTGATGCTTATAAAAAATATGAAAAAATATTTACAGCTAAATATGGTGAAATAGGCGCTTATGGTACATATGCATATGATGCTGCAATATCTCTTTTCAAGGCAATCAAAGCTGCTAAAAGCACCAAACCTAAAAAAGTAAAAAAGCAACTTATGAAACTTGATTTTGATGGTGCTTCCAAGCATGTTAAATTTGAGAAAAACGGTGATTCCGGATCATCATATATTGCTTATAAAATTGTAGATGGCAAATATGTTCCTTATTGGTCACCAATTGATGGTTATCTTAAGTAATAAGCAATTGTAGTTTTTTATAAAGTAAATCATGCCTGCCTGAGCCTTTCGCAGGCATGATTTTAAAACATAAGGTATTAAAAGAATATAGAATGGAATATTTTATTCAGCAATTAATTAACGGTTTAACCCTTGGCGGAATTTATGCACTGATTGCTCTGGGATACACTATGGTATACGGTGTAATACAGTTAATAAATTTTGCTCATGGTGAATTTTTTGCCGCCGGAGGCTATGTTGGCGTTATTATCCTGGGTTATTTAGCAGGCAAAGGGATTATGGAGACCCATCCATGGCTATGCCTTGCAGGATCTTTTGCTTTAACCATGGCTTATTGCGCATTTCTTGCTGTTGGTGTTGAAAAGGTTGCATATATGCCGTTGAGAAAACAATCAAGACTTGCAGCACTTCTTTCTGCCCTTGGCATGTCAATTTTTCTTTCCAATGGGTTAATGCTCACCCAGGGTGTTTTTGATAAACCATACCCCGGAGAACTTTTTGACGGTGGATTTGAATTTGGCATGGTTAGCGTCTCTTATCTTCAAATAATGATAGTATCCATGACTATTGTCCTTCTTGTGGTATTAAATATTCTTGTTTTTAAGACAAAAATGGGCATGGCAATGCGGGCAACTGCTCAGGATAAAACCATGTCTGCCCTTGTTGCCATTGGGAGCAACAGAATAATCTCTGTAACCTTTGCAATAGGAGCAGGCTTAGCTGCTGCTGCAGGTATTATGGTTGGTCTTTATTATGGGTCTGTACGTTATGATATGGGATTTATACCCGGTATCAAAGCTTTTGCCGCAGCTGTCCTTGGTGGGATTGGTAATATAACAGGTGCAATGATTGGCGGGCTGATTATTGGAATGGTTGAAATATTCGGTGCTGGTTATATTTCCGGTCAGTACAAGGATGTTTTTGCATTTATCATATTGATAGCAGTTTTATATTTTAAACCTACTGGAATTATGGGCGAGAATATCGATGATACAAGAGTTTAAGAAAACCTGGAAAAAATATACAATTGGCATGGTATGGGTGTTGGGTCTTTTATGGCCTCTTCTGGGGATTCATCCCGATGGCACTCTTTCCTTTGAAAAAACAATTATAGTCTGGTCTTATATATTTGCTGTTACATTTGTTTTTTTCATATTAAATATAATGTATAAAAGCGGCAGTTTAGATTTTGTTGCCAATCCTGCTTCAAAGGCTCTCGAAAAAGGTAGCCTGTTCTCAAAAACAGTTCCAACATGGGTGTGGATTCTGGCTGCTTTAATATTTGCATTGATATATCCGCAATTTACCGGCAGGTATGCTCAGGATGTAGCGATCAATGTTTTAATTTATGTCTGCCTTGGCTTGGGGCTTAATATTGTTGTGGGTCTTGCCGGAATGCTGGATCTTGGATACATTGCATTCTACGGTGTTGGTGCATATTCCTATGCTCTTTTAAATATGCATTTTGGAATGCCCTTTTGGGTCTGCCTTCCCTTTGCAGCTCTGTTTGCATTAATTGCAGGTTGTATTGTTGGGTATCCAACTTTAAGAATGCGTGGCGATTATCTTGCCATAGTTACCCTTGGGT